>CAZYYL010000097.1:0-4756 GCA_964651425.1 uncultured Microbacteriaceae bacterium
CCCCGCAGAGATTCGAGCCGCCCGTGCCCTCGGTGCCGATCTCGTCGGAATGTCGACCGTCATCGATTGCATCGCCGCGCGTGAAGCGGGCATGGAAGTGCTCGCCCTCGCACTGGTCACAAATCACGCGGCGGGCGTATCCGACGAACCGCTGACACACGAAGCGGTGCTTGCTGCCGGTAAGTCGGCGGAACCCCGTATGGCGAAGTTGCTCGCCGACGTCGTGGTGGCGATTGCGAGCGACTCGAAGAAGGCCAGCTGATGGATGCGCTCGAAACGCGCGTGCGCGCGTGGATTGCGGGTGATCCCGACGCCGAGACGCGCGCCGAGTTGCGTGAACTCCTCGCCTGTCGCGACGCCATCGAGCAAGCGACGTGTGACCGCGCGCAAGCGGACATCGAAGACCGGTTCGCGAGTTACCTCGCGTTCGGTACGGCCGGACTTCGCGGCGCGATTGGCGCAGGCCCGAATCGTATGAACTCTGTGGTCGTCACGCACGCGACTGCCGCCCTCGCTCGTTTCGTGCTGCGGTTCGAAACGCAGCGCCCCGGCGGTGGGTCTCCCGGCGCCGCCGCGCACACCGTCGTCGTCGGGTATGACGGACGCACGAAGTCCGCCGAGTTCGCGCAGATTGCTGCCGACGTGCTCGCGGGCGCGGGCATCCGCACGCTGCTTACTCCTACTTATGTGCCCACGCCCGTGCTCGCGTTCGCCGTGACACATTTGCGAGCGGATGCGGGAATCATGATCACCGCAAGCCACAACCCCCGCGGCGACAACGGCTACAAGGTGTACATCGGTGGCACGCACCTCGGTCGCCAGCTCGTCGCGCCGTATGACGAAGAGATTCACGCGTACATGGTCGAGTCGATGGAGTCGGTGGCCGCGCGTGACATTCCGCTGGGTGCACCGACGCCTCTCGACGCGTCGGTCATTGATGCCTATGTCGCCCGCACCGCATCAATCGTGCCCGAACCCATTCATCAGCCGCTCACGGTTTACACCGCGATGCACGGCGTCGGTTCGTCGCTGTTCCGTCGGGTTCTCACGACCGCCGGGTTCAATCCGCAAGACATGCTCGTCACGGTTGATGAACAGGATGCGCCCGACGGCGCCTTCCCGACACTTCCGTTTCCCAACCCGGAGGAGGCCGGCGCGCTCGACCTCGCATTCGCCCGGGCGCGAGCCGTGCAGGCCGAATTCGTGCTCGCTCACGATCCCGACGCCGATCGGCTGGGTGTGGGCATCCCCGACGCCGATGCCAACTCGGGCTACCGCCGGCTCACGGGCAACGAAATCGGCGTTCTTCTCGGTGTCTGGGCGGCCGAACGCGCGCGCAAGATGAATGTCCCCTCAGGTACCCTCGCGTGTTCCATCGTGTCGACGCCTCAACTCGAACGCGTCGCCGAATATTACAATTTCGACTTCGCCTGGACGCTCTCCGGTTTCAAGTGGATCTCGCGCGTGCCCAATCTGCTTTACGGATTCGAAGAAGCTCTCGGCTATTTGGTTGACCCCGATGTCGTGCACGATAAAGACGGGCTCTCGGCCGCGCTGGCACTTCTGTCACTCGCGAGCGAGCTGCACGCTGAAGGCAAAACCATCGGCCACCGGCTCGCAGAGATCGATGACCAATTCGGCACGTATGTGAGCGACGCACTTTCGGTGCGCACGAATGCCTCGGCCATTGCGGGCGCCATGCGCACGCTGCGGGCTACCCCGCCGACCGAGATTGGTGGGCTCGCGGTGACGTCGGTTGAGGATCTCGCAAAGTCGACACACGGCGGTCGCGCATCCGGCGGCCAATTGCCGCCAGCCGACGTGCTCGCGCTCTGGCTCGAAGACGGATCGCGCGTGATGTTTCGGCCGAGTGGCACCGAGGCGAAACTGAAGGTGTATCTCGACGTGTGCGAAACGAAAGCACCGATGGTCACTCGTCGGCAGGTCGCCAAACGTCGACTTCTCGAGCTGACGGCAGCGGTTCGCGCGTTAGTGCACTAGCTCGTTATTTGCGCGAACCCGACACCGCGGCGTCGAACCCGTTCGAAATCGCTTCCGCCATTTCGTCGCGGTCTTCGGCCGGCATGAACGCCGACGCACACGCGTTCTGCTGGAACTGCTCGATGTCGGTAAGCGTATAGCCGAACGTGTCGACAAGCAGCGACAGTTCGCGACTGAGGCTCGTGCCACTCTGGAGGCGGTTATCGCTGTTGACGGTTACGCAGAAGTCGAGTTGGTACAGCAGGTCGAACGGATGCTCATCCAACGTGTTACCCCATTGCGCAACCGCCCCGGTCTGCAGGTTCGAACTCGGGCACAACTCGAGCGTGATCGCGCGGTCTTTCACCCACTCCGCCAAGCGGCCGAGCTTCACATACGACACACCCTCGTCACCCGGCTCCGTGCTGGCTTCGATTGTGATGTCTTCGGCCACACGCACACCGTGGCCAAGGCGCAGAGCGCGACCATCCAGAATCGCCGAACGGATACTCGACAGACCATCGGCTTCTCCGGCATGCACGGTCGTGGGAAAGTATTCGTTCACAAGCAGGTCAAACGCGGCGCGGTGCTTGGCTGGCAAGAAGCCTGCCTCGGCACCAGCGATATCGAACCCGACGACTCCACGGTCGCGGTGTCGCAGCGCCAATTCAGCGATTTCGACCGAACGATCCGCGTGACGCATCGCCGTAACCAATTGCCCGATGCGGATGCCCTTGCCCAAGCGTGCCGCCTCGGCGATGCCCTGCTTGATTCCCTCTTGCACGGCTTCGACCGCACTGTCGAGAGTCAGGTCGCGCGTGAGGTGTTGCTCCGGAGCCCAACGCAGCTCGCCATAGATAACGCCATCGCGCGCAAGGTCAATCACACTCTCTCGCGCGATGCGCTCGAGTGCGCCGGCGGTCTGGGCAACCGCGCACGTGAGATCGAAGGTCTTGAGATATTCGACCAGCGAGCCTGAGTTCGACTGACGGATGAACCAGTCGCCGAGATCGTCGGGGTTGTCTTCGGGGGTTGCGACACCTGCGTCGGCCGCGAGTTCGAGCAACGTCTCGGGGCGAAGTGAGCCGTCGAGATGATCGTGCAGGGAAACCTTCGGAAGCTTTGAGATGTCGACACCGTCGACCGTGTAGTGGCTCACAGCACGTCGTCTCGGCCGGCGATGCGTAGTGCATCCACTACCGACTTGACCTTCTGCGCGTTGGCCGTCGTCGTGACGAGCAACGCATCACCTGTGTCGACGACGACGATGTCACGCACACCAACGAGCGCAATCGTGCGGCCCGTCTCAGTGACCACGATTCCGCTCGACGCGTCAGACAGCACGCGTGCACCCTCGCCAAGAATCGCGAGGTCGTTCTTGTGTCCGGTCGAGTGCAGCTTCGCAATTGACGCGAAGTCACCCACGTCATCCCAGTCGAATTCGGCCGGGATGGTCACCAGGCGACCGGCAGCGGCAGCGGGTTCTGCGACCGAGTAGTCGATCGCGATCTTCTCGAGCTTCGGCCAGATGCGGTCGACGACCGGACCACGCTTCTCCTTGTCGTCCCACACGTCAGCAAGTTCACGAATACCCGCGAGCAGTTCTGGCTTCGTGCGACCCAGCTCCTCAAGCAGCACCGAAGCCTTGACGATGAACATGCCCGCGTTCCACAGGTAGTCGCCGCTCTCCACGTACTTCTCCGCGGTGGCGAAGTCGGGCTTCTCAACGAAGCTGTCCACCTCGAGTGCTGACGGAGCACCCTCAAGCGCCTTCGCCTGCGGCGCGTGAATGTATCCGAACCCTGTGGCGGGCTCGTCGGGGCGAATACCGATGGTAGCGATGTAACCCGCTTGGGCCGCCGCGACTGCCTCGGTGACGGCCATGTTAAAGAAGCGTGCGCCACGAATCACGTGGTCGGCCGCGAACGATCCGACCACAACACCGGGCTCACGCTTTTCGAGAATGGCGGCGGCAAGTCCGATGGCGGCCGATGAATCACGCGGCTCGCTTTCGAGCACGACGTTCAGGTCGGTGAGGTCCGGAAGCTGTTCTTCGACGGCGGCGCGGTGCGCGCGACCGGTGACGACCATGATGCGATCGGCGCCCGTGAGTGGGAGCAGTCGGTCCCACGTGTCACGCAGCAGCGAACTGCCCGAACCGGTGAGGTCGTGCAAGAACTTGGGTGCCTCGGCGCGGGAGAGAGGCCACAAGCGGGAGCCAATTCCACCGGCCGGAATAACCGCGTAAAACTGCGGAATCGGGTGTGCCGAAGTCGTCATACGCTCAGCCTACCCGGGCGCATCTGGCCGGCTTCGCGCATCCGTTCGCGCCCAAATCCGCACTCAGGGTTTTCTCATACGGGCGTAGTGTTGGCACGTAACTGCGTACGCGGATGTGGGCTGAAGCCCGATTCCGCTTCTACTTCTGGAGGGTTGTCACGTGGCACGTGTCTCGGCTCCCCCTGTGTCGCAGATGAAGGCGAGCCCCGGCGGCACCCTTTATCGCGGACGCGAGGGAATGTGGTCCTGGGTGCTTCACCGCATCACGGGCGTTGCGATTTTCTTCTTCCTGCTGGTGCACATTCTGGACACCGCTCTCGTGCGTGTAAGCCCCGAGGCATACAACGCTGTCATCGCCTCGTACAAGAACCCGATCATGGGCCTTGGCGAGCTCGGTCTCGTCGGCGCAATCATGTTCCACGCGCTCAACGGTCTGCGCATCATCCTCATCGACTTCTGGAGCAAGGGCGTCAAGTACCAGCGCGTCATGTTCTGG
>CAZYYL010000098.1:0-4735 GCA_964651425.1 uncultured Microbacteriaceae bacterium
ACCGCAGAGCGTCGATGAAGTCGGCGCGGTGAATCATGCGCGTGTGGTTCGGTTGCGGGAAGTCGTTGATTCCCGGCCAGTCCTCGCGGAAAATCTCGTGGCCGTCGGGCGTCAGAATTTGAAAGTAGTTGCTGGGGCTACTGACCGCGGCAATCGCATCGAAGGCGTTATTGTCACGAAAAAACTGCACGGTTTCGGGGCGAAGACCGATGCCCGCGCCGACCTCGGTGATGCCCGCTGCTTGTTCGTAGACCTTGACGTCTTTGACTCCGATGTTGAGCAGTGCGAGGGCCGCGGATGCGCCTCCGTAGCCGCCGCCAACGATGGCGACACTGATGTTGGCGAGTTCGTCCTTGTTCATGATTTTCCTTTCTTGCCGGCTTCACTGCGTCACTGCGCGACGTCGGCGGAGAGCTGTGTGGTTACTTCGAGAGGGTGAGAAATTCGGCTGGATTGGTGACAAAAATGGTGTGGATGTCCGACTCCGCCATTCCCGCCGCACGCAAGTCGGGAAGGAGCTGGTCGAAGAGGTAGCTCACGGTGTGACCCTTCACGCCGGGCCACCCGAGCGGACTGCAGTTCGCATCTGCCGATGCGAGCACCTGCGGCAGGAAGCCTTGACCGACAAAGCGCAGGAAGTGATCGAGGCGCTCTTTGCGCGCACGCGCCCAGAAGGGCGGGTCAGGCAACTCGGTTTCGTAACCGAACGTGTCGAACCCGATGCGCCCGCCCTGTTCGGCAATCCACGTGTCGCGGGTCTTGTCTGCGTTGACTCCGTCGTCGACGTGTCCGAACAGGACACGGTCGAGTGGCAGCCCCTCGGAGGCAAAGACCTCGATGGCCGACTCTGCGTCAATCGCGAGGTGAGTCAGAATTGGCGCTCCCGTGGACAGCGAAGCACGCGCGGCCGCGCGATAGATGCGCTTGTCGAGGTCGGTCATGCGACCGCCGCGACTGACACCGACCTTGATTATGCCCGCTTTGCTCCCCGTATTGCCGATGCCGACCGTCAGCTCGTGCTCGAATACGTCGGTCAAATACTCGACGCTCGCGCGTGCGAAGTGTGCGAGAGCGGTGTCGCCACCGACAAAGCCGGTGCTCGCGATGATGTTGAGCCCCGTTTTGGCCGACAGCGACTTGTAGTAGTCGATGTCACGACCATTGCAAATGCCCGTCGCGTCGACGAACGTTCCGCCACCCTGTTCACGGAAGCGTCGCAGCTTGGGAACCGTCTCCTCATAGGCCTGTTCGGGGGTCTTCCACCACTTCGAATCGAGTTCGCTCCCGGGCATGCCGTATCCGATGTGTTCGTGAATGGCCACGAAGCCGAGCTCCTCGGCGGGAATCGTGCCGAGCACGGTGTTGACTTTGGACAACGTTGTCTCCTTGGGGTCGTGTGCGGTCTAGGCGGACGGACGTCGCACGGAAAGAAATTCGGCGGGATTCTGCGTGAGGATGTGCGTGATATCGCCTGCGGAAACGCCGTGCTGCGCGAGCAGTGGCGAGAACGACTCGAGCACGTACTCGAACGCGACGTCGACCGGCTCGTGTCCCTTCGCGACGGCCGTTGCGTTGCTCGACAGCAAGATTCGGTCTCGGTGCCCCGCGGCGATGAGTTGCGCCACGAGTTGCGCGCGCTGCGCATCTGTCACAAAATGCGACGAGTCATTTGTGCCCACGTGGTCGATTGCGACGTAAACGCCCCGATCAGCCAGGGCGAGCAGAGTTTCGAGATCCAGGCGACGATCCAACCCACTAACGGCAATCCGATCGGCCGAGAGTTCTTCGCCAAGCACGACGTCGAGTTCACTCAACGGATCTGCTCCCCACCGGAGACTGAGAGGAACACCCGTGGCGCGCGCCGCCCGAGCCGAACCCTGCACAAGGCTAATCTCGGTGGGCGTGATGCCTCCGCGGTCGGTTTCAGTCACGATGAGACCCGCGGCCGCCCGGCGTTCAAGCCGTGGCACGACCATGCCCTCAACAATCTCCTGCTCAAACAACGCGGCAAACTTCTCGGCCGGCCACGGCGTGGGAGGATTTGTTTGGGGAGTGAGGAAGTAGCCTCCAAGATTCTCCTCAGGGCCCATACCTGTTGAAGCGACTATGTGGACGCCTGTCGACTGAGAGAGCGACTCGAGCAGCCGCAGGTCACGACCGTGAAACATTCCGTTGCTGTCGACAATCGTGCGTCCGCCGGCGGCACGATATTTTTCGAGCCGTGAAGCAATTGAGTCGTAAATCTCGGATCGATCCATCGAGATGTCCGGCGCGTATTGGGCACCGGGAACGACGGAGAGCAGTGCCTCGTGAATCGCAGTGACGCCAAGGTCGCTCGACGCGACAGGTCCACAAACAGTGTTCACCACACGCTCGTGATTATTTCCTTGAATCGTCATTGGTGTGACCTTCCCGCGCCCCATTGAGCAAGTACGTATACGGACAAAATTCACTTTACACAATGTCGTGTTTATGTACATCAAGTATTTTTAGAATTCATCGCGCGGAATTTTGGGCGTGCGAGTGCACGAGGCTGGCAGAATCAGTGACCGACCCGAGCGTGCACCACAGTTGCCGCTGGTCGGCGCGCGAACTAGGTGTTTGAAACGAAGTGGAACTTGAACTCTTCCGGCCGATGAAGAGCGGAGCGCCAGCCGACTGCAGACCCATCTGCGCCAAAAAAGACGGTGTCGATCACGAGAAGTGGGCTGCCTTCGGCCACGTGAAACAGCTCCGCCATGTCTTTCGACGCACTCGTTGCCCATGCTTCATGTTCCGCATGATTGACCACGATTCCTTCGCGTTCCTCGAGCAATGCGAGGGCAGACCCGCCGTCGGCCAGTTGAGCACGCGTGGGGGCGAAACCCCGTGGCGCTCGAACGTAGACATCATTGTGCGAGAAGAGGTGGTCATCCACGTCGATTCGGCGCGTGAAGTGGAGGAGTTTCTGGCCGGGTTCCACCGCGAGGCGTTCGGCAATCGTTGCGGGCGGCTCCAGCCACTCGATTTCAGACACGGTCGACGTGGGTCGCAACCCGTGGTCGGACAGGTAGCGATAGAGGTCACCCGTCTTCAGGTCGGCTGGCCGATCAACCTTCACTCCGGCAACAGGAAAGGTGCCTTTGCCCTGTTGTCGATACAGCACACCGTCGCGACGTAATTCATTGAGTGCCTGGCGAATTGGCGCAAGACTCACGCCAAATCGGGTGAGAAGTTTCGCCTCTGTGATTGCCGTCGACGCGTCAATCTGACCCGTGGCGATTTCGTCGCGCAGAATCTCCATGATCTGGCGATAAAGAGGAACGCCAGAGTCGCGATTCAGTTCGGCGGCGGGCATACCTAAGGCTACGACGCGAGTGGCGATTGCCGACTCAGTGCGCGCAGTTTGGGAACGGGAATTCGGTAGTTCAGGGCCACACCCGTGCCCGTGCCATTATCGTTGCTCCACCGCAAGAGCGAGGGCTCGCTACCGGGCACCCCGTCGACAAAGTCTGGCTCGCCGGTGACGGGCAGGTCGCCACACGCTTTCAGGCTCAGGCCGAACTGATCGGTCCAGAAGTACGGCTGGAACGCTAGGGGGTCCGCTTCGTTGCCAAAGAGTAGCCCGCGCGCGGCAACTTTGGCCTGCTCGATGGCGCTCGTCCAAAGTGGAACGCGCTTGCGTCCAGAGGGAGTCTCAATCGCGGCGACGTCGCCCGCGGCCACAATGTGGGGACGTACCCGACCGCGCGAGTCCACTGCCAGCTCACCGTCGCTGAGCAGCCCCGAGTCAGCGAGCCACTCGGTGTTCGGCAGGTCGCCAATCGCAGTGATGACGAGGTCGGCGTCGAGCTCTCGCCCATCGGCGAGAATGACTGTCGCACGAGTGCGTGTGCCACGCACATCCACGGCCTCAGGTGACTCCCAGATGATTCCGTGATTCGAGGCGGCCGAGACAAACAGGTCAGCCAAGTACTCCCCAAAAAACGCGAGGAGTGGCTTGCGTCGGGAAACAACGGTCACCTCGCACCCGGCGGCACGACAACTCGATGCAAGTTCCATACCGAGAACGCCCGCACCAATCACCACGACGCGTGGCTGTGCGGCCAGGCGATCCCGAAGGGCAAGCGCGTCATCGAGGTGCCGAAACGTCATTTCTATGTCGAGGTCGGGACGTAGTTTTCGCGGTCGGATTCCCGAGGCGATAATGAGCCCGTCGAATGCAAGGTGACTCCCGTCGGAGAGGGTCAGTTCATTGTGGTTTGCATCAACCGATGTCACTCGAGTACCGAGGAAGGCCTCGGCACCGTGATCTGGTGGCGGCAGTAAGTGTGCGGTCATCTCGCCCACTTCGGCAAGCGCCGCTTTTGACAGCGCGGGCCGGCTATATGCGTCGCGGGGTTCGTCACCAATGACGATCAGTTCGCCGTCAAACCCCGACTCACGCAGGGTGTCGGCTGCCGTGAGTCCGGCGATGCCATTACCCACCACCACGATGCGCGTGAGCGCGGGATTCATTTTCATTTCGACGGGAAGGAGTTTCGGCGCCTAGGCAAGCTTGAGCGCGGCAACGGGGCACACCCGCACAGCAGCCTTGGCTGCGTCGAGTTGTTCATCGTTGACGTCGACGACGTCGAGCACAAGCTCACCGTCGTCGTCAAGGTGCATCAATTGGGGTGCGACTTCTTCGCAAAGTCCGTGACCTTCGCAGCGCGGTCGGTCGAGGATGATCTTCATTGCGTTCCTCATGTTTCGT
>CAZYYL010000099.1:0-4728 GCA_964651425.1 uncultured Microbacteriaceae bacterium
GCCCATCACGCCGAAGACGATTCCGAAGCGGGCTTCGTTCAAGCAACCGAACGGGCCCGAAAGACCCTTGGCGCCCGGAAGCATCGCGTCAGCGGGAACGTGCACGTCGGTGAGGTTGATGTCACATTGAATCGATGCGCGGAACGCGAGCTTGCCGTCAATAGCGGTTGCCGTGAACCCAGGTGTCGAGGTCGGCACGATGAATCCGCGCACACCCTCGTCGGTCATCGCCCACACGATGCACAGGTCGGCGAGTGTCGCGAGCCCGATCCAGCGCTTGGCGCCGTTGATGACCCAGCCGTCACCCTCGCGCTTCGCGGTGGTGAGCATGTTTGCCGGGTCCGAGCCTCCGTGCGGTTCGGTGAGTCCGAAGCAGCCAATCTTCTCTCCAGCGGCCATCTGTGGGAGCCACTCCTGCTTCTGTTCTTCCGACCCGTACTTGGCAATCGCCGCCATCGCGAGCGAACCTTGCACCGAGACCAGCGTGCGCCAACCGGAGTCGACCGCCTCGAGTTCGAGACACACCAGACCGTATGCGACGGGGCTCGCGCCGGCGCATCCATACCCCTTGATGTGCATGCCGAGGAACCCCTGCTTTGCGATCTCGGGCAGCAGTTCTTTGCGGAAGTACTTCACGTCGAAATCAGCCTCGGCCGTGGGCGCAATCTTGGTCTGCGCGAACGTGCGAGCTTTCTGCTGCCATTCGCGCTCTTCGTCGGTGAGCAGCGCATCGACGAGGAAGACATCGTCTGTGCGTGCGATGTTCGGGAACTCAGTGGTGCTCATCGGTTCAAGGGCCTTTCGTCGATTTTGCGATTCTCATTAAGCCATGTGGTTTCAGGATGCTCGCCCAAGAGCGGCGGCGACAAGTCGTATCGTGCGGGCGATTCCGCCAACCGGATAGGACTGCGGATGCTCTGTGTGGTGCGTCCGGCGGATGTGGACGTCACCGTCGGCTCGAGACCAATCTTGTCGGCGAACGCGATGGCCTCGGGAACCGTGTTCACGGGGCCGACGGGGAGCCCGGCCGCGCCGAGCTTCGCGACCCAGTCGGTCGCCGGCGCGGTGGCGAGCACTTCTTCCATGCGGCGCTTGAGTTCGTCACGGTTCGCGACACGTGCTGGGTTCGTGGCGAATCGGTCGTCGTCGGCGAGCGCGGCAAAGCCGTCGTGCGCGCTGTCGAACACCTCACACATCAGACGGAAGTGCTTGTCGCTGCCAATTGCGATGATGATCGGAGTGTCCGCAGTTGAGTAGAGCTCGTAGGGCGCGATGCTCGGGTGGGCGTTGCCGAGTCGCTTGGGCGCGAGACCCGTTGCGAGCGCGTTGCCTGCCTGGTTGACGAGTGCGGAGAGCGCCGTCGACATGAGGTCGACCTGCACGAGTTGGCCGTGACGTTGCGGGTGCGCATCCCTCGCTCGTAATGCCAACAGGATGCCCGCGACCGCGTTTTGTCCGCACAGCACGTCGACCAGTGCCACGCCGACCTTCGTCGGCTCGCCGTCCGGTTGACCGGTGATGCTCATGAGGCCGCTCATGGCTTGCACGAGCAAGTCGTAGCCGGCCAGCTCGGCACCCGCTCCGGATGACCCGAACCCAGTAATCGAGCAGTAGACCGCGCCCGGGTTATCGCGGCGCACGGTGTCGTAGTCGAGCCCGAACTGAGCCATGACGCCCGGGCGAAAATTCTCAAGAATGACGTCGGCGGTCATGGCCAGTTCGCGCGCTTTCGCGAGCCCATCCGGCTCACCAAAATCGCAAACAACGGAGCGCTTGTTGCGGTTCACACTCCCGAAGTAGGCCGACTGCCCATCCGCGCCGAGTGGCGGTTGCCAGGCGCGAGTCTCATCACCCACCGGGCTTTCGATTTTGATGACATCGGCGCCGAAGTCGGCCAGTGTCATCGACGCGTAAGGTCCGGCGAGCACACGCGAGAAGTCGGCGACGCGAATTCCCGACAACACACCAGGTGCCGTCGACGGCACACCAGTCTGTTCGGGCGTCATCACGTCCCCCATCTTAGGTGCGAACCTCGTCCCGGCGAAAGATTCCGCATCAAAAGCCCCACTTCGCAACGGATTCCATTGTCCTAAAGCGCGCAAAGTGCGCTTATCGACAGAAAATCACCACAGGGGTCTGGCAAAGCACCAACTTCTCGCGTATCTTCGCCGTATGACTATCACGCACCTGCGCAACTTCATCAACGGCCACTACGTCGACTCCGCCGCCCAGACACAGCTGAATATCACCGATCCTTCGACGGGCGAGGTCTACGCGACTACCCCCATTTCAGTTGAAGCCGATGTGGATGCGGCCTACGCCGCCGCCGCGACCGCATTCAAGACCTGGGGTCAGACCACGCCGAGTGAACGCCAGCTCGCACTGTTCCGTATCGCCGACGCCATCGAAGCGCGCGCCGACGAACTCGCCGACATCGAGGTGCGCGATACGGGTAAGCCTCGCGGACTCTTCTTGAGCGAAGAGGTTCCGCCCGCTGCTGACCAGATTCGCTTCTTCGCCGGAGCCGCACGCAACCTCGAAGGCAAGTCCACCGGCGAATACATGGCTGACCACACGTCGTCGATCCGCCGTGAGCCAATCGGTGTTATCGGCCAGGTCACGCCGTGGAACTACCCCTTCATGATGGCGGTGTGGAAGTTCGCTCCGGCGATTGCGGCCGGCAACACGATCGTGATCAAGCCGTCCGACTCAACGCCCGCGTCAACTCTCTGGCTGGCTGCGTTGGTGAGCGAGTTCGTTCCCGCGGGCGTGATGAATGTCGTGCTCGGTGACCGCGATACTGGTCGACTCGTTGTCTCGCACAAGACTCCGCAGATGGTCGCCATCACCGGTTCGGTTCGCGCCGGCATGCAGGTTGCCGAGGCTGCTTCAGCTGACCTCAAGCGCGTGCACCTCGAACTCGGAGGCAAAGCTCCCGTCATTGTGTTTGATGATGCCGACCTCGACCGCGCCGTCGAAGGCATCGCCATCGCGGGATACTTCAACGCGGGCCAGGACTGCACCGCTGCTACACGAGTGCTCGTGCAAGCGGGCATCCACGACAAATTCGTCTCCGCTCTCGCCGAGTATGCGAAGACAAGCGCGGGCACCGGCCCGAACAATGATGACGCGCTCTTCGGCGCGCTCTCCAGCGAGATGCACCTCGAAAAGGTGTCCGAAATGATTGACCGACTGCCGAGCCACGCGAAAATCGAAGCCGGTGGCGCTCGCCACGGCTCGGTCGGCTACTACTACGACGCCACGGTCGTGAGCGGTCTGCGCCAAGATGACGAGGTCATTCAGAACGAAATCTTCGGACCGGTCATCACCGTGCAGAAGTTCACCACTGAAGACGAAGCTCTCGAGATGGCAAACGATGTCGCATACGGACTCGCGTCATCGGTCTGGACGAGCGACCACGGCACAGCCATGCGTGTGTCGAAGCACCTCGACTTCGGTGCGGTGTGGATCAACACCCACATCCCGATCGTGGCCGAAATGCCGCACGGTGGGTTCAAGCACTCGGGATACGGAAAAGACCTTTCCGCGTATGGATTCGAGGACTACACGCGTATCAAGCACGTGATGTCCTACATCGGTCGCTAACGCGGTGCCACCGATTCCCCCCATACCTTGCTGACCCAATCACGGGACATAGCGGTTTCCACTTTCCCTTGCGCGCTCACACCGACTAGGTTGAGCAACGCACAGTGAGGTGTGACCGACGTCAACAGTCAACGTCGATGATGGCTGGTTGCACCTCATTTTCCGTAATGAAAGGTCAACATGGCTAACACAAACGAATCGGACGCCGCGCACCTCAGTGCGTTGGGGTACGAAAGTAAATATCACCGCTCGATGTCGGTGTGGAGCACCCTCGCTCTCGGCTTCACCTATCTGTCCCCGCTCGTCGCAATCTACGCTCTCTTCGGTCTCGGTCTCGCAACTGCAGGCCCCAGCGCAATTTGGTGGATTGTCATCGTCGGTGCCGGGCAGTTGCTCGTCGCTCTCGTCATGGGTGAAGTTGTCTCGCAGTTCCCCATCGCAGGTGGTATTTATCCATGGATGCGCCGCCTCGCCGGTCGCCGTCGCGCATGGATCACGGCCTGGGTCTACGTCTGGGCCATGCTCGTGACCATCACGTCGGTGGCTGAGTTCGGTGCTCCGTTCCTCGCACAGGTCTTCGGCATAACTGACGTGACGCCTGAAATCAGCCTCGCGTTGACCGTGGGATTGCTCGTGCTCGCGTTGCTGTTGAACCTCGGTGGCACTAAGGCACTCGCGCGTATCGCAAAGATCGGTCTCGCCGCTGAGCTCATCGGTGTCGTCGGTATGGGACTGTTCCTGCTCGTCTTCCACCGCCACAACGACTTCAGCGTCTTCTTCCAGATCTTCCAGGGAAGCGTTGTCGACTGGGCTCCGATGTTCCTCGGTGCTGCTCTCGTCGGTCTGTTCATGTTCTACGGCTTCGAAGCCTGTGGTGACGTGGCAGAAGAGGTCACGAACGCCGCCCGCCAGGTGCCGAAGGCCATGTACCTCACCATCTTCATCGGTGGCGTCTCGGCTCTGTTCTCGTTCGGTGGCTACGTGCTCGCCGCGCCTGACCTCGAGGCACTCGTGGGAGACCCGGCTCCGATTCCGACAGTTCTCACGGCCGCGATAGGTGAAACCGGAATGCGCATCTTCCTCAACATCGCTGTGAAGGCATTCATCTCGACCGTTCTGTCG
>CAZYYL010000100.1:0-4661 GCA_964651425.1 uncultured Microbacteriaceae bacterium
GACGCGCATGAACGGGTTGCGCCACCACCGAAGTCGGTCACCCCAAGACATGTGTGTCGAGGCGAACTCGTCGTGCTCGGCTTCCATCGAGCCGTAGTCAGCGTCATCGCCACCATCGTCGTTGCCGCTACCGTCGCTACCCGAACCACCAGAAGAATTAGACGAGCTCGATGATCCACCACTCGAACCGCCACCGGCACGAGCACCGCCGCTCGACCCGCCACCCGACGCACCACCTGAAGCGCCGCCGGCGGCTCCTCCTGCAGCACCAGCGGCCGATCCCGCAGCTCCAGCAGCACCTGCCGCCGCACCGGCGGCAGCGGCGGCCGCTGCGGCAGCCGAAACGAGTGCAACCGACGCAACAACGCTCGACACCTGCTGAACCGTGCTCGCAACTTCGGCCGGAGCAACTTCGGCGGCCGGGTCGATGCCCGCGGCCTCATAGAAAGCAGCATCGTCTGAGAGAGCCGAGGTCTTCTCCGCAGCCGACGGCTCGGTCTTACTTACGGTTTCAAGGATGCCCGTCGCAGTGATTTCAAACCAGAGGACCTCGTTCACCGTCGATCCATCGGGGGCTAAGGACGCCATCGTGATGGAGTGCCATCCGGGCTCAAGGTTCGACGGGATAGTGAAGTCAGCAACAACTGCGCCCGTGGCGGTGGTCTTGCCTTTGTCCACAATTTGAGGAGTCGAGCGGACTGTGACGTCATAGTCGACGTTCGGCGCCAGCCCTTCCGACTTGATCTGCACAGGTGCGCCAAATGCCTTCTCGCCAATCGGCACCTCGATAGCGACATCCGTCTTCGGTTCACTCAGTGACTCGACCACAACGGTCGTCGGCGACGATGAGGTCTGACCGTCCTCGTTCTTTGCCGTCACGACAAACGTGAAAGAGCCAGCGACGGTTGGGTCGCCCGAGATTGCGCCAGACACTGAGTTGAGGGACACACCGGGGGGCAGGTTGCCGCTGGTGACCGAGTAGTTCGGTTCGGGGTATCCGCTAGAAAGTACTGTTCCGCTGAGGGCCAGGCCAACCGTGCCTTTGTCAGGCAATGTCACAAACGGCGTGCTCGGAATTGCGTGCACCGAGAGCGTCAGTGGAATCGCAACCTTGCCTCGAATGTTCGTCGCCGTAATGGTGAACGCATACTCACCGCTGCGCGTGGGGTTGCCTGTGATGGCACCGTTTTGCGCATTCAAAGTCATGCCCATCGGAAGAGCGCCATCGGTGACCGCGTACGTCGCCACCGGGAATGCGTCCACAGAAACGGCGTCGGAGTAGTCGCGCGTAACGATCGCGATTGGAGCGATCGTCACGTCTTTCGCGACCGGCGCCTGCTCGACGTTGATCGAGTACATCGACGTGTAGAAGGTGTACCAACCTTCAGAGGTGAGGGTCATCGTGAACGTGTACGCACCCGCCGTGGTGGGTGTGCCCGAAATCTCACCCGTGGCCGAGTTGAGACGCAACCCCGGTGGCAATGCACCACTCGAAATTGCGTACGTAGGGTCGGGATACGCAGACGCCGAAACTCCGTCTGAATACGGCTGCCCCTTCAGCGTGACGCCGAGTAGCGTGTTGTCTTGCATGACGGGCGATAGGACCGCAACGATCGAGAGCGCCGAGGTCGAGGTCGAGCCGGCGAAGTTCGTCGCCGCAATGGAGAACGAGTAGGAGCCCGATTCTTCGAGCGTTCCGGTCAGCGCACCCGACGAGGGGTCGAGTGAAATCCCCGGAGGCAACGAGCCGGTCGCAACAGAGTATTCGACGGCAGGATACGCACCGCTACCTACACTCACACCGGAGCTGTAGTAGCTGCCCACAGCCCCACTGCCCGTGATGCTCTGGTTGCCGCCGACGAACGTTGGCGCTCGACCAATCGTGAGCATGTTTGTCAGTGAATTCGACGAGCCGTGCCTGTTTGACGCAGTGACGACGAAGGTGAAACGTCCTGTAACGGTCGGCGTCCCCGACACCACACCCGTGACACTATTAAGCGTGACACCAGAAGGTAGCGAACCTGAGCCAAGCGAGTAGATCGCATCGGGAGACGCCTGAATGTCCTTGAAACTAAAGGATGTGATGGCTTGGTTCAAGGCGCCAGTCTGGGTGTATTGCGTGGACGCGATGTTGGGCTTCGCATCCACGTCGACAGTGAGCCCAGTGCTTCGAGACGTTCCCGACACCGTAATGCTGATGTTCGCCGTGCCCGTCGATGTGTTGGGCGACAGGGTTGCTGTGTAGCTGCCGTCTCCGTTGTCTCTAACGGACACGTTCAGTGGCGGTGCCGAAACACTGACAGTTCTTCCAGAGCCCGAGAGACGACCGTATTGGTCGCGAGGAGTGAATGTCAGCGTGACGCTTGGGCCACCGACTAGAACGAAATCGTCACTCAGCGAAATCGTCGACTGTTCGATCGTAAATGGCCCGGCCTGAATGGTGACCGCTGTTGCGGTCGATGCAGGAATGTTCAACCCACCGGCGATGTCAATGCTGTTGGCAATCAATCGAGGCTGAACCGTGCCCGTCGAACAGCCACTCGCCGTAATGGAGACGGATGCGTTCGCCGCCGCACTGGATGCCGCCGGCGTGAACACACAGTCCGTCGCGGTGCCCGCATTTTCGATGTCACCAACGGCCAATCCGCTGAATGCGTAATTTACTGAGAGGCCAAAGATCTGCGTGATCGCCGTTGTCGGAGAGCTCGGCGAAGTCCAGGTGGCTTTCACGTTCGTCGCGACCATGGTCGAATCCGTGGTCAGCGCCAGTCCTGTGTATTCGCCGCCGGCGCCCCCGTATTCAACCAAGTACGCATACGCGTTGCCACAGTTGATGTCGTTCCAAGAACCTTTGCCGCCACTCCAGTTCGTGACAGCACAGTCTTCGTTTCCACCCCAGTTGTTTGGTTCTCCACCGGCCCAGGCGCCGTAACGCCCTGCGTACCAAGATCCGTATCCCCAGCCCGGAGCTGAGCTCAACGGCGTCGCCGAGTTGGTACTGTTTGCCGAGGAATAAGTGTTGAACACAAAGTCGGATTCACCTGCGATGTCGGCGCCCGACCAGCGCCACTGCCCTTCGGATGCGGCATCCGTCGCGCCGATGTAGATATTGGATGCTGTCATTTCGTTGGCGACGAAATCATTTTCGGCACGTGAGGTGATGTGGGCGAGGTAGCCGGTCAACCCGAGGTACGACTTGGTGGCGGAAATTGTTTTGGCGTTGGTCCACGATGCTGCCGAGCTCACGTATTCGTAGTAATGGCCGGAATTCGCGTCGTAGTATCTCGAACCCGTCGGCATGACGGCGAGTCCAACGCGAAGCGTGAGCCCGCTCGTTTCGGCTGCCGGGGTCCAGGTCACTGACGCCAACGCATCGGAAACTTGCGCATAGGTTCCCTTGAAGCCCAACTTCGCTGCGGAATATGAGGAGTACCCGGTCACGAGTGTCGTGCCGTTGGCCGTCGCTGTGAGAGTTCCGTTTGACTGAACGACATCATTTGCATCGACGTACTTGAGCGTGACTTGATATGACAGACCCTGCTCCGCCTCGGAGAACCCGGTCAGACTAATGCCGAGGTTCTGTGCCTGCCCAACGCTACCCTCGGTCGTTGCGACCACGATGGCGGCGCTCGATGCCGCCTCGGCAGGCTGCGCGCCAAGGAACGCCGTGGTCAGGAAGATGCCGGTCGACCCCGCGACAATCGATAGCGCGAGTAAACTCGACGCGAAGCGTCGGAGCATTGCGCGAATCGGGGGCACGACAAATATCTCTTCCATTTTGGGTATCCGGTAGAGCATACCCGGGTTTTCGAACTAATTCCTATTGAATACTGGGTGGAAACCCCACTCGCGGCGCACGCGGTGATGCCCGCAAACTGCTCGCGGTCGTGCCGCCTACTTGTGGTTTTCCGCCGCCGAAACCTCGGCTTCTTGGGTTGTCGGATCATCATCCAAATCGGCATCTTGGAACGCCTTGGTACGTGGGAGTTCGAGGTGCAGGTCCGTGCCAATACACACCTCGAGCCGACCTGACGTGAGTGTGTAATCGAGGACGTGGCCGCCGCGCATCCTGTCGGCCGAAATGAAGTGTGCGTGATCGCCCGCGATGCCAATGCCCTGTTGATAGACGGGAGTCAAGAAACCGACGACGTCGCCATCAACTCCAGATGCGTCATCGAGACTCGCACCGAATACCTGCACCGGCTCCCCTTTCGTCACGTCCACGAGTCGGCGGTAGGGCTTTAACTGCTTTGCAACTGTGCGAGTTCGCACGAATTTGAAGTCACCAGTGAGACGGAAGGCGTAAAGGTAATTGTCGGACGGCGTCGATACGTCTAGCAAGTGGGCGACCTCGGCACGAGTGTGTGGGCGGTCGAGTTCGATCGTCAGATGGGCCTCGAAGTGAGTTGCCACCGCGAAGGGCGTGTGCTCTTGTTTTGGCGCGGTCTCGACAGTGCCATCACTCGAAAGTCGGTAGCACACACCGTCGAGGATGAGCATCTCACCGTCGAGCGCGTTGAACGTGCCGACTCCAAAGTCACCGCGCGTGAGCAGGTGTGCAATCGTGCAGTCGCCGTCGTACACGCCGTCGAGTAGTGCGTTCATCAGCCCGGTTTGGAACACTTCGTGACGTTCGGGGCGACGGATAATCGCGGTCGGCG
>CAZYYL010000101.1:0-4538 GCA_964651425.1 uncultured Microbacteriaceae bacterium
GCCGTCGCGCCAGCGAAGTTCTGCTCAAGGCCGAGGGCTTGCTTTCGCGCTACCAAGTCGAAGGTTCCGACGCTGTTCGTTCGGCAACCGAGACCGCTCAGGCCCTGATCAACCGTTCGCACCTGCGTTCGAAGTCGTTGTTGCTCAAGATCGAGTCGCACGCACGTGAACTGCACGAGGCATCGGTGCACCGTCTGAACGAGATCGTGCGCCAGCAGAAGCTCGTTGAAGAATTTGCGGCTGACATGCTCCTCTTGAGCGAAGCGGTGGCCGCCCCTGTCGAGTCGGAAGAGGCTAACTAATCATGGATGTCAAACTCCAGTTCCGTCGCGTTCGCCCCGGCTACGAGCCCCAGGATGTGATCGAAGCTGCCGAGCAGATGAGCACGTCGGCTATCGAGGCCGAAGCTCGTAAGCGCGAAGTCGATGAGCAGATTGGTCAGCTCGTCGAGACGTTGGCTGAGGCCCAGGACAAGCTCAACAAACTCACCGCTAAGCCCACTTACGCCGACCTCGGTGCCGCGTTCGAGCAGACACTTCGTGTTTCTGAAGAACAGGCCAAGATCATCGTCAAGGACGCCAGCGCTGAAGCGCACGTCATTCGCGAAACCGCCCGCGCGGAAGCCGAAGACCGCGTTCGCAAGGCACGCGAAGAAGCCACTCGTATTACGCTCGAAGCCGACGCGTCGATCGAAGACATGCGCGTTGAGGCAGAGCGTCGTCGCACCGAACTCGACAACCAGGCCGAAGCACTTCTCGTTCAGGCTCGCACGAGCCTCGAGACGGCTCAGCGCCGAGGTGCGAAGTTCATCTCGGAGACCGAGATTGCTGCATCCGACCGCCGTGCGCGTTTGCACCAGGAAGTCGAAGACATCAAGACGGAGCTCGTCACCACGCGTCAGCTTGCTGAGCGCGAACAGCTTCGTCTCGACTACGACATCAAGATTGCTGAAGACGAGGCAGAGCGCGAGCGCCTGGCTCGTAACGAAGAGGCCGTCGCGCACGTCGAGCGACTCAGTGAAGAGGCGAGCGCTCGTGTTGCGCAGGCCGTCGCCACTGCGGGTGAACTGACCGCTCAGGCTGAGGCCGAGTTGGCACAGCTTCGTAGCGAAGCCGACACGATTCTGCGAGACGCCCGCGAAGAGGCAGCCCGCGCGATCGCCGAAGCCCGCCGCCTCGCTGAAAACCTTGTTTCGCGTTACGAGGAGTACAGCGCCGACGCATTTGGCGACGCCGAAGCTCGTGTTGCTTGGCTCGAGAATCAGACGCGCGTCATGGATGCGTTCTCGTTCGAACTGCGTTCGCTCTCGTCGACCGACGTTCAGGTTGTGCTCGACGAAGCCTCCACCGAGACGTCACCCGTCAACGTCGTCGACGCCAAGTAGTCGTCTCTAGCGGGACACACCGCGGAGGTTTCGACGCAGCGCGACTCCGCGCATCCGCCACATCGCCCATATCGTGATCCACATGATGGGCGTGAGCACACCGGCGCGCGCAGTCACCGTGTCGACGTAGCGCGTGCGGTGCGCATCCATCGCCGAAATTGTCATGCGGTGCTGCCAGTCGCGCAGCAGGGCGAGCGGGCCGCTCGTCGGTGAACCAGAATCGGTGACGGTGCGTTCGCCACTCGGCGCGATCGTGTAGCTGACGTTCACGACCTGGGTGCCCATCGGAATCAGACCGAATAGTGAAAGTTCGACGCGGTGCGGTGTCACCGCCGGCCATGAACTCGGAAAGCCCGACTTCTCTAACGAGCGAACGCGGATGAACGGGCGGGCGGCCGAGCGCATTTGCTCGGGTCGCGACAGCGCATCCCACACCGTGTCGATGTCGGCGTCGAAAACGAGTTTTAGTGTGATGCGCATGAGGTCAGTTTCACATGCCACCGGGTCAGAGCGTTTCGCGGCGATGCCACGTAATCAGGTTGTCCTTGTTGAAGCCGCGCCCGCAACGCCCGCACGAGAGAGGACGGGTCGCTCGCTTGAACCGATAAAACTCGTGACCGGCCGGACAGTATCCAACGATCGGTGCCAGCTCGGATGCGGCCGACCCGTCGTGTGTGCGCTTGCCGTCGTAGCCGATTGCCTTGGCTTGCGCTTTCCACTTCGGGCCGTGACCCGCCTTTGACCCGGCGAGAGCGTGCGCAATTTCGTGCAACAGAATCTGTCGCACCTCCTCACCGTCGTATCGAGCGGCGAGGTAACGTGACAGCGAGATGCGCTTCTTGCGAAAGTCGCACAGCCCGGCGCGCATCTTCGCGTGGTCGAACCCGAAGGTCCACACACGGTCGTCGAGGTAGTGCGCAATGAGGTCGTGTGCGAGGTCGCGTACGTCGTCGAGGTCGGCCATGTCGGTTATCGCTTGATGTTGAAAATGTTCTTGTTCGGACTCGGACTGGGCACCGCGGTCGCGTCGGTGACGATGGGTGCGCTTGCGATGAACTGAACGAGCTCGGCACCGGCGACTGCTTTAGCAGGATGCGGTCCGCCGGCAAGCAAGCGCGGAAGCCATTCGAGCAACTCCGTCGAATGTGACCCCACGAGCACAACATTTCCGAAGCGACGACCCTTGAGCACCTGGGCCTCGGCCATCGCGATAACCTCGGGCACCACGCTGCGCAGGGTCGCGGTCTCGGCCCGCGCGAATGCGAGACCGGGCCCGTCGGCCACGTTGATCACGATGACACCGTCGGGCGACAAGAGCTGGGCGACCTCAGCGAAGAACTCCTGGCTGGTGACGTGAGCGGGCGTTCGTGCTCCCGCGAATATGTCGACCACGATCAGGTCCACCGTGCCACGCAGACCGGCGGGCAGTTTGTTCAACGTGTCGCGCGCATCCCCGTATCGAAATCGAATCGAGGCGCCCGACGGCAACGGCAAACTTTCGCGCACAAAATCAATGAGATCGGCGTGACGTTCGAGCACCTGTTGGCGCGAACCGGGGCGCGTCGCAGCTATGTAGCGGGGGAGAGTTAGTGCACCACCACCGAGGTGCACGGCGGTAATCGGTTGGCCGGTCGGGCGAAAAATGTCGATCACGTGACCGATTCGGCGAATGTATTCGAAGAACAAGTCGTCGGGCGCATCAACAAAAACGTGCGATTGGGGTGTGCCGTCGACCTCGAGAATGAGCGCACCAGGTTGATACGGGTCGGGGATGAACACCGCGCGTTCACCCGATTCGCGCAACGTGATCTGCGGGTGGTCTGCCACGTGCACTCGTCCAATCAGGATTGTCGTCGAATTGTAACTAGACACGGCCGGGCCATGCGACCTATAGTTGTACTTTGCGCATCTAGGAATTCGCGCGCCCTCATATTGCGGTCGGCGTGCATGCTCTCTCACCGCGTGGTCCACCAAAGGAGCGACCGCGTTTTGTTGGTGTTTGGCGTTCGTTGGATACGCGAAAATCACATCCCTGCCTGTACGACATGATGCCACGAACGAGTGTCATCTGGAGGTTATTCCCTTGGCTGCTGCGCGCAACGCAAACAAGTCCCCGAAGAACGGTCGCGAGGCATCGCGTCTTTCGTTCGCCAAGATTTCAGACACCATCAAGGTTCCCGATCTGCTCGCATTGCAGACCGAGAGCTTTGACTGGCTCGTCGGAAACGACGCCTGGAAGGCGCGCGTTGACGAAGCCAAGAAGGCCGGTCGCACTGACGTGTCCGACCGCATGGGTCTGACCGAAATCTTCGAAGAAGTCTCGCCCATCGAGAACAACGACCGCACGATGGAGCTGGGCTTCTCGTCGCCGTTCCTCGAAGAGGAGAAGTACTCGATCGACGAGTGCAAGGAGCGCGGTAAGACCTACTCGGCACCGCTCTACGTCGAGGCCGAGTTCATCAACCACGAGACTGGCGAAATCAAGAGCCAGACAGTCTTCATGGGTGACTTCCCGCTGATGACCGACAAGGGTACGTTCATCGTCAACGGCACCGAGCGCGTCGTCGTTTCGCAGCTCGTGCGTAGCCCGGGTGTCTACTTCGAGCGCACGCTCGAGAAGACCTCAGACGTCGAGATCTACTCAGCTCGCATTATCCCCAGCCGTGGTGCATGGCTCGAATTTGAAATCGACCGCCGCGGACAGGTCGGCGTTCGCATCGATCGCAAGCGCAAGCAGTCGGTCACCGTGTTCCTCAAGGCCCTCGGCCTCACGAGCGAAGACATCCAAAAGCAGTTCGCCGGCTACCAGTCCATCGAAGCCACGCTCGAGAAGGATGCAATCCTCACGAAGGAAGACGCGCTTAAGGACATCTACCGCAAACTTCGCCCGGGAGAGCAGGTTGCTACCGAAGCTGCCCGTGCGTTGCTCGACAACTACTACTTCCAGCACAAGCGTTACGACCTCGCCAAGGTGGGTCGCTACAAGCTGAACAAGAAGCTCGGTCTCGAGGCTCCGATTAACGAGTCCGTGCTTTCGGTTGACGACATCGTCGCCACCATCAAGTACCTCGTCGCTTTGCACAACGGTGACAAGACCATTAAGGGGCTTCGCAACGGCAAGCAAGCTGACATCCCCCTCGACGTCGACGACATC
>CAZYYL010000102.1:0-4533 GCA_964651425.1 uncultured Microbacteriaceae bacterium
CTCATCGGTGCGACCGCGCACTTCGTGACGACCGACCTCGACGAGGGCCCCATCATCGAGCAAAACGTGGTGCGTGTCGACCACACCCGCACACCCGAGCAACTGCAGGCGATCGGTCAAGACGAAGAAAGTCGCACACTTACGCAGGCCGTGAAGTGGTTCAGCGAAAACCGCGTGCTTCTCGACGGTGTGCGCACGATTATCTTCCGCTAAAGCTTCATAGGCTTTTCATAGGTTTGCCATAGGGTTCGCTCACGCAACCCGGAGAGTCTGTAGCCATGTCTTCCACACAGTCGCCGAGTCGCGCGCCCCGATCCGCGTCCAGCAACGCTCCCATCACCCCCGCCGGCGAACGAATTGCCCGCCGCTACAAGACTCGTTTGCGACGGATGGACCTGCTCGAGTCGCTCGTCTACCTGTCGGTTGCCGTGTCGCTCGCGTTGTTCCTCGCCGATGGCGGTGCCGTCTACTTCGTCAACCTCACCGCGTGGAGTGACGTCACTCGCGGCCTCGGCATCGTGCTCGGTCTCGTCGGTAGTGACCTGCTTCTCGTGATGCTTCTGCTGAGCGCGCGCTTGCCCGTTCTCGATCGCGCGTTCGGTCACGACAAGGTCATCGCGCAGCACCGCAAGCTCGGTAAGCCTGTGCTCTATTTGATACTCGCGCACATGGTCTTCCTGCTTGTCGGCTACGGCCTCAGCGAAAACCTCAACCCCATCGCTGAAGTTTTCTCCATGCTGACCAACCTGCAGGACATGCTGCTTGCGTTCGGATCGATGGCCCTCATGATTCTCGTCGTCGTCACGTCGCTCGTCGTCGTGCGCCGCAAGCTCGCGTATCAGTTCTGGCACTTCGTGCACCTGTTTGCATACGCAGCCGTGTTGGCAGCCATCCCCCACCAGTTCAGCAATGGCCAGCTATTCGCTGACGGCAAGTGGGCGCGCTGGTACTGGATCGTTCTCTATGTCGGCACGCTCGCATCCGTCGTCATCTTCAGGTTCATCGTGCCGTTCGCGAGCTCGCTACGTCACGAGTTGGTCGTGAGCGAGGTGCGTCACGAATCGAACGACGTCATTACCATCACGATGACCGGTCGCGACCTCGACAAGCTGAACGCGAAGGGTGGCCAGTTCTTCAATTGGCGATTCATGGCGCCGAAGCTGTTCCTTGAGGCTCACCCCTATTCACTTTCGGCGGCACCGGATGGTCGCAGCTTGCGCATCTCGGTGCGCGCCCTGGGCAACTCGTCACGTCGTCTCATGTCGATGAAGCCCGGAACACGCGTGTGGTTCGAAGGTCCGTATGGGTTATTCACCGAGGCGTCACGCACGACCGAGCAGGCCGTGTTCATCGGTGCCGGTATCGGCATCACGCCACTTCGCGCGATTCTCGAGGACAGCCACATCGGTCCGCGTCAGGCCACCGTGATCTTGCGAGGGTCGACCGAAGAAGAGGTCTACCTCTGGGGCGAGACCTACGACCTCGCCGTCAAAAAGGAAGCCTGGCTGCGCGTGCTCGTCGGACACCGTCCGCACGGCGTGCACACCTGGCTTTCCGCCGAGGCCTACAACCAGGGCGAGCGTCTCACCTCGCTCGCACCTGATGTCAAGAACTCCGACGTGTTTATCTGCGGCCCCACGCCGTGGACCGACCTCGTCATTCGGGATGCCCGCCGTGCGGGTGTGCCCGAGCACCGCATCCACGCTGAAAGGTTTGACTTCTAATGAGAGCACGTAGCGCATTCTTCGCCGGAGCCGGGTCGGTCGCGATCTTGGCCGTTGGGTGGCAGGCCGGTCTCGGCCAGTTGACTCAGGCATTGCCCACGAGCCAGCCCGCCGCCGGTAGCACGACCTCGTCGGTGTCGAAGTCGAGCGCGGCAACGCCGACACCGAGCGCATCAGCCTCTGCTGCCTCGGGTACTGATACGTCTGGCTCGGGCACATCGGCGGGTGGGGCCGCCACTTCGGCTCCCGCACCCGCCGCACCCGCACCCGCCGCGCCTACGGTCGCCGACGGTACCTACGACGGCGCCGTCATCAACACGCGCTACGGAACGGTTCAAGTACAGGCCGTCATTTCGGGCGGCGCCATCGCCGACGTCATCGCAGTCAAGCTCACCGACGCCGACCGCCGATCCGTCGCCATTAGCGCCCAGGTCGCGCCGATGGTGCACGACGAAGTACTCGCCGCGCAATCGGCACACGTGTCGAACATCTCCGGCGGCACGTACACAACGCAGGCATACCTGCAGTCGCTTCAGGCTGCGCTCGATTCAGCCGGCTTCACGGGCTAGCCAACGTGAGACATCCCAACTGCAAATGAGCGCGCACACGTTCGTCACGATGGGCACGGTGGTGAGCATCCGTCTCGCTCACACCGAGCCTGACGACCCGCGTGCACTCGACGCGGTAGCGGATGCGCACGCGACGTTCACCACCCTCGACGAGCAGTTCAGTCTCTACCGCGAGGAGTCGGAGCTGTCCCTCGTGGCGCGCGGCGAACTCGCTCTCGCGGACGCGAGTGAATCGTTGCGCGAGGCCTACGCCGACGCTCTGGATTGGCGCAGCCGCACGAACGGCGACTTCACGCCGCACCGACCCGACGGCGTGATCGATCTCAACGGCACGATCAAGGCGGTGGGCATTGAGCGGGCAGCGGATGCGTTGCGTTCCCACGGATTTACCGATTTCTCAGTGAACTGCGGTGGTGATGTGCTGATCGCGGGAAGCGCGTCGTCAGTGCCCGCGGGCGATGGGTCGGCCGATTCTGGGACCTGGCCAACGGGCATCGTCAACCCATCAGACCGAGACAGCTTGCTCAGCGCCGTCAACCTCACCGACGAATGGTGCGCAATCGCCACCTCAAGCGTGGTCGAGCGTGGCGAGCACATTTGGTCTCGCCCACTCACAGAAACTCCGGATGGACCGGCCAACGAAGCGATCTACACCCAGGTGACGGTCATCGCGCACGACATCGTCACGGCCGACGTGTGGGCGACGGCAATCATGTCCGGCGGACGTCGCGCGCTCGACTTCGCCGTCGCGAACAACGACCTTGCCGTGCTCGCGGTTACGCGCGCGGGAGAAATGGTCGGGAACGCACGCTTCCGAGAGCTCGTAGCGCGTTAAGAATCGTGATGAGGTCGATGGCCTCTTGGAACGCGGCGCCAAGGATCGCGGGGATGAACCCGAACACGGCGAGCACCATGAGCCCGAGGCTGATCGCGATTCCGATCCAGATACTCTGCAAGGCGATACGCACGGTGGCACGGCCGTACTCGATGGCGCGGGCGACGCGGCTGAGTTCATCCCGCATGATGACGACATCGGCGGATTCACTTGCCGCCGTCGATCCACGCGCACCCATTGCCACGCCCACGTCAGCAGCCGCCAGCACGGGCGCATCGTTCACTCCGTCACCCACCATCATCACCGGGCGATCGACGATTGCGGCCACGGCGGCGACCTTGTCGGCGGGCAGGCACTCGGCCTGCACGTCCGTCACGCCGAGTTTCGCGGCCACGTGTTGCGCGGTCGCATTCGCATCACCCGTGAGCATCAGAGTGCGGCGGATGCCCATGCGCATCAGCTCCGCGAGCGTCTGCTGTGCATCTTCACGCACCTCGTCGCGCAAAACGACCGCTCCCGCATAGATACCGTCGACCGACACGTACACGGCGAGTTCGCCGGCCTCGAGTTCGACGCGCTCAGCGTCGGGCGCTGCATCCAGCACGAAACCGAACTTACCCACAACAACGGTCTGGGCGTTGATCACCGCGGTGAGTCCGTGGGCGGTGGTCTCTTCAACGCTCGTCGGGGCCGGCAGGTCGAGGCCGCGGAACTTGGCGGTCGCCACGAGTGAGCGGGCGAGCGTATGAGCCGACGTCTGTTCGGCGATGGCGACCAGTCGCAGCAGGTCATTCTCGGTGCGCGGGATGGATTCCTTGCCATTTGTCGGCTTGGCTTCGGCGACGACAAGTCGCGACACAACCGGGTCACCGTGCGTGAGCGTGCCGGTCTTATCGAACGCGACCGTGCGAATGCGACTGAGCTTCTCGAGCGTGCCGCCGTTCTTCACGATGATTCCGTGGCGAGCGGAGCGGCTCATGCCGGCAAGAAACGCCACCGGAACCGCAATGATCAACGGGCACGGCGTTGCCACGACGAGCACCTCGGCGAATCGGGCCGGTTCACCGCTCCACGCCCATCCCACCGCAGCCAACAAGTACGCGGCAATCGTGAACGGAACGGCATAACGGTCGGCCATGCGCACGAACGGCGCCTTGCTTGTCGAGGCCTCGGCGACGAGCGCCACGATGTGCTGGTAATGGCTGTCTTCGGCGCGGGCCGTGACGCGCAGGCGAAACGCCAACGCGCCGTTCACGCTGCCACTGATGACATCGTCACCGGATGCCCGCTCCACGGGCAAACTCTCACCGGTCAACGATGACTCATCGAGAGTGGCGCTCTCCGACTCGAGCACACCGTCGACCGGAACCTGCTCCCCCGGTTTCACGACCAGGATGTCGCCCAC
>CAZYYL010000103.1:0-4456 GCA_964651425.1 uncultured Microbacteriaceae bacterium
CCCGGCCGGATTCACCTATCGCGCCGAGCCCAACAGCATGACCTTCACGGCGTCGTGGCGAGCGAACCTCCACCACATTGTGTTCGTGAACAGCGGCGGCGCAACGGGTACTTTGCCGGCCGCGTTTGACTTGGCCACGGATGCGTCGGCCGACTTCGCGACACCGAGCCTGACGCGCACCGGCTACGACTTTGCGGGATGGTCGGACGGCACTACCACCTACCAACTGAGTGACGTAATCACGGCGGATGCCGACACTCCGGATCTCGTCACTCTGACCGCCGTGTGGACTGCTCAAACGCACTCCGTCTCCTACGACCTCAACGGCGGTAGCGGAACGGCGCCAACCCACCCTGATGCAGCGACGGATGACGTTGTCACTGTTGCTCAACTGGGTGGTGTGACGCGCGACGGCTACGAGTTTGGTGGGTGGAGCGACGGCGCAAGCGTTTACCAACCCGGCGACGACCTCGTCGTTGGTGCGACCAACGTGACACTGACTGCCGTGTGGAGCCCCATCTACTTGAGCGTGGCCTACGTGGTCGGAGGCGGCGCCAAGGGTGTGCCCCCTCAACAAGATCCGATTCCCTACAACTCGAGTCTCTCGGTTGCATCTGGCGACGGACTCACGCTTGACGGGCAATACTTCTGGGGATGGTCGGACGGTACGACGGTTCACATGCCGGGATCGACACTGACCAACGTGCGCGATGACCTGACTCTGACGGCCACCTGGGGTGACCATCCGCTCGCCACACTGCCCAACACCGGACTCGACGCCTCTCTCGCGTGGGTCTTGGCTCTCGTGAGCGTGCTCGGCGGACTGATGGGTGTCGCTCTCGTGGGCCGGGCCCGTCGTCGTGGCACACTCGAGTCATGAGCAAGAACTCGATGCTGTCGTTCAAGTCGGAAGACTCTGTGCTGAGCCTGTGGTCGAAGGATTCCGTGCTCTCAATTGGTTCGAAGGGATCGGCGTTTTCAATCGCATCGATTGGGTCATTCGGGTCCATCTTCTCGATTGGGTCGTTTCTGAGCATCTTCGGCATCATGTCAGCGCTGACGATCGTTGGCATCATGAGTTTCAAGAAATCACGTCGTCGTAGGTTCTAAGCTTTTCTGCGTGTTTGAGACCCGCGCAACTGCCATGACCCCCATAAGTGCGATCAATCTCACGGTTCGCCAGCGCCCCGTTGATGTCGTATTCATCGTGTTCTTTTCGTGGGCGTTCCTCACCTGCATCATCAGTGATGCGATCCCAACGCTCGGCATCGTGCAGGCACCAGACAGCCCGAACATCCTCGCCCAGTGGAACTTTTCGTATGCGAGTGTCAATGACCCGTTGTTCTTGAACCCGCCAATCTGGATGCGATTCGTCACCGGACTTTCGGCGTTTGTGTACGCGCCGTTCTATCTCGTGCTCGTTTACGCGCTCATCCGCGGCCGCAACTGGATCCAACTCCCGGCCGTCATCTACGCAACGCTCATCGCCGGCATCACGGGTGTTGTCGTGTTCGGTGTCGAGTTCTTCGGCGAGCCCGAGTGGCGCACTCCGAACCCGATCGGGTTTCTGGCGTTTAACCTGCCCTATGTCCTGATCCCGTTGCTATTGCTTATCCGGATGCGCAAACCCGAGCCCTTCGCTCGCCGCTTCTAATGGCGAGAAACGACGTCTCGGCACCATAAGATTGCAACATTATTTTTCTTAGAAGGGTGCCGAAAATGACATCGCGTTCACGTCGCCGATTGAGCTCGACGCTTGTCGTGTCAATCGTCTTCGCGCTCGTGGGTTTCGCTCAACCGCAGTTTGCTCGCGCGGTTACGAACGACATCACCCTCTATCTTTCACCACCACTTGTTCAGGGGTCAGAGGCCTCGGGTGCGCTGCTCGAATCCTTTGACAGTTTCTCCGTTGGAGCTTGCCCCACAACCGTTGCGACCGGCTCGCTGACGGTCAACCGCGCCAATGCATGTTCCATTAACGCGACCAGCGATGTCTCGGGTGCGAGCACGACAGGGTCATCCCCGACATATGGTGGTTCGGGGTCGAACTCACCCGGCACGGGTTGGTATAACCCAGGAGACCCGATTCGAACCATCACCTTTGGTTTCACGAACCCAGCGAGGTACGTGGGATTCTGGTGGTCCGGTGGAAGCCCTGGGAATGTCGTCGAGTTTCTGAATTCTGGCGTGGTCGTGGCATCGTACGACAGCACGCAGATGGACACCTTCCTGGGTGCCAACGCGCCGTCGTCGTGGCCGTCAGGAAATGGTGCCGTGACGAGCGCCGACTCGGCGTCTTCGTACCCGAAGGGCTACTACTTTGGAAACCCTCGAGGATTCTCGGCCAACCCGCCTACAGGGCCATCCAGTATCACCGGCGGAAGTCGCGACGCGCAGTACGTGTTCTTCAACTTGTACATGCCGGGATCAATGACCATTGATGCCGTTCGATTCAGCGGCCCCGGTTTTGAGTTTGACAACCTGGTGACCTCAACGACCACCCAAACTCCTCCGGGAAGCTTCGTTTTCGCCGACAGCATCCCGGTCAGCAATGTCGTGACGTTCAATGCCAACGCGGTGGATGCGACGGGAACCATGAATCCGCAGGCGTCGGCGTCTTCGGCAAACCTTACGGCTAACGCGTTTGTTCGCCCGGGCTACTCATTTGCCGGATGGACGACTGAGCCGGGCGGTGGCGGAACGCCTTACTCGGACGGGCAGTCCTACGATTTCTCGGCGGATCTCACGCTCTACGCGCAGTGGACACAGAATCCACCCAGCGATCACACAGTCACGTTCGAGCCGAATGGTGCGAGCGGATCATCCACCACTCAAACCGGTGCGGGCACGGTGGCGCTTGATGCCAACCCCTTTACTCGCGACGGCTACGTATTCGCCGGATGGAACACCGAACAAAACGGCAGCGGTACGCCCTACGCCGACGGAGCAGACTTTGACTTCGCCGCCGACCAAACCCTGTGGGCGCAATGGGATGTCAGCCCGACTCCACCGCCGGCCCCCACGCCTGACATCGGTAGCCTCGTCAACACGGGTCTTTCCGTGCTCGGGCCAGTCGGACTGACCGGCGTGCTCGCTGCGTTCGGTGCACCGTTTTTCTTCGTGAGCGATCGATTCCGACGGATGCGCGCGCAAGGTGCGGTCATCTTGCACAGGTCTGAGCACCTCATCATTTCGTCGCCCGCACGATTCTTTGACCGACTGCGCAGCAGGAAGTAGCCATCACGCCGTTCGTGCGTGAGAAACTAACGACATGAGTGTGCGCACACCCGATTCGAATTCTGGCTGGTTCGGCGACGACGAACTGGCGGAGATTCGACTGCGGCTTCCGCTGTTGTACGTCGAGGCAGTGCCGGTGCGCGTCGACGGGCTCGGAATCGTGACCGAGGTCGGCGTCCTCTTGCGGTCCAAGCCGTCGGGTGAAATGACCCGCACGATTGTGTCCGGCCGCGTGATGTACGGCGAGACAATTCGTGACGCGCTTTTTCGCCATTTGGAGAAGGATCTCGGCCCGATGGCGTTCCCACTTTTGCCCGCGAATCCCAATCCGTTTCACGTTGCCGAGTACTTTCCCCTGCCCGGCGTGACACAGTTCACGGATGATCGGCAGCATGCGGTTTCGCTCGCCTACGTTGTTCCGGTCACGGGCACGTGCGAACCTCGCCAAGATGCCCTCGAAGTGACCTGGTACACGCCAGAGCAGGCGGTGAGCGACAGCCTTGCCGCCGAAATGGAGGGCGGTCGTGGCGCGTTGCTGCGCATGGCCATGGCCGCAATGGGGCGCGCATAGCGTTTTCGCTCGTGCAGAGGGCTTCACCCTGACTCGTGGTCGACGGATGTCCCGAAATCGCCTTAGAATATGCGTAACTATCTTCGGGAGTCCTCATGAGTGATACGTCCAATTTCCGGACGGCGCGCAAAGGCTTCGACCCAGTTGAGGTCGACGCCGCCTTTGTCGAGCTCACTGAACGCATCGCCCAGAGTAATGCGGCCGCAGCCGAGTCCGAGGCGACTCTTCGCCGACTCAAGCGTGAACTGAGCGAAGTCCGAGCCCAACTTCGCAAGATTGACTCTGCGCCGAGCTTCTCCGAACTTGGCTCCGCTTTCGAGCAGACCCTCAAGGTCGCGGAAGAGCAGGCAAACAAGCTTCTCGCGCAAGCTGCTGCTGAGGCCGCGGAGATTCGCGAAGCGGCAAAGGCCGAAGCTCGTGAGTTGGCCGCCTCGTCGAAGTCGCAGGCGGATGCCCTTCTCACCGAAGCGCGTAGTCGCGCACGCCACGCTGTCGCACAGGCGAAAAGCCGTACGGCCGCAGAGGTTTCGCACGCAGAAGACGGACTCGAAGAGGCTCGCACCGAACTTGCTCGTGCTCGTGAAGATGCAGAGCGCATCGAGCGTGACGCACTCGCTCGTGTCAACGAGATCAATGCTGTCGTTGAGC
>CAZYYL010000104.1:0-4442 GCA_964651425.1 uncultured Microbacteriaceae bacterium
GCAGAACCGCGGCCCACATCTTGTCGGACATGATTAACTCGCGTTCGAGGTGACGTGCACCTTGATCTGGGACTTGTCGTTCATGACAGCGTCATAGGCTTTCGTTGCATCGGCGAGCGCGAACTCACTCGTGACGAGCTTCGACAGATCGAGACCAGTGCGAGCGAGGAATCGAATCGTCTGTGGCCAAACACCGGGCGAACCGATGATGCCGCGAACTTGCAATTCCTTCGACTGGATGAGCCCCAGCTTGGCCTCGGCCGAACGGCCCACATCGATGCCGATGTTGACGAGGCGCGCCTGGAATCCGGCGACCTCGAGTGTTGTGGCCATGGCTTCGGGACGGCCGCTCGCTTCGAAAACGACACTCGCTCCACCGTTGGTGGCGTCGAGTGCCTGAGCGATGAAGTCGGGCTTCGTCGGGTCAAGAACGAGTTCGGCGCCCAGGCTCTGCGCGACTTTGCCACGTGCCTCCGATGGCTCCGCGATGATTACCCGCACGCCCTTAGCGGATGCCGCCGCGACAACACCGAGTCCGATGGGGCCGGCACCAAAAACGATGGCCGTGTCGGATGCGTCAAGGTTGTCGGCACGAACGGTCGCGTAGTAACCGCAGCTAAACGGTTCGACGAGTGCGGCGGAACGCCAGTCGACCGATTCGGGCACCTTGTGCAACCAGCTTTCCTTGGCGATGAAGAACTCGGCCATGGCGCCGCTGATGCTGAAGCCGAAGTGCTCGACACCAATCACGCACTCACCGACGACTTTGTCGCCGGTCTTGAACTTGGTGACCTTCTTGCCGACCTCGATGACCTCGGCCGACCACTCGTGACCGGGGATGATTGGGTACTCGAACGGGATGATGTAGCGACCCGCGAGCAAGTCGATGTCGGAGTGACAGATACCTACGGCTCGAGCGGCGAGCAGAACTTCGTCTTCACCGATGCCGGGCGTTGCGATGTCGTTGAGTGACATCACGTCGGGTGACATGAACTGTAGAGCCTTCATTAGAGGAGAACCTTTCCGCCGTCGATCATGATTGTTTGTCCAGTGAGGTAGTCAGAGTCGCTCGACGCGAGATAGAGCGCCGTGCCGACAAGTTCTTCGGGCTCGGCCGGGTGACCAATGATGATGTCCGACGAGAACGAGTCGATGGATTCTTTGGGGCGGGATGTCGCACCCATGTCCATGAGGTCTTTGTCGAGTGCATCCCATAGCGGTGTCACAACGACACCCGGAGAGAACGAGTTGCAGGTGATGCCGTGCTTGGCGAGCTCACGTGCCGTGGCCTGCGTAATCGCGTTGACCGCGAACTTACTCGCGCTATACGGCGTGAAGTCGGGGTACCCCTGGCGACCGGCCACCGAAGCGGTGTTGACGATCTTGCCGGAGCCCTGCGGAATCATGAACTTCGCCGCCTCTTGCGTGCACATCAGCACGGCCCAACTATTCACGCGCAAGATGGCGTTCCAGTTTTCTTCGGTCACTTCGAGGAACGGCATGGGCTTGTTGAAGCCCGCGTTGTTGAAGAGGACGTCGAAGCTGCCGGCCCAGTCATGGAACTTGGTGAACTCGGCGCGAATCGCATCGCGATCCGTGACGTTGGCAGCGAGGGCGATTGCGTGACCGCCCGCCGCGGTGATTTCAGCGACGACTTTCTCGGCTGCCTTCGGGTCGAGGTCGAGAACGCCGACCTTCGCACCCTCGCGAGCGAACCCGTTAACGAATGCGCGACCGATGCCGCTACCTGCGCCGGTGACGATGATTCCCTTGTTGACCAAGCGTCCCATGTGATCGTCGTCCTTTCTTAGCCACGTTGCCGATGCTCACGATAAGTGTTTGTGTGAACACCTGTCAAGCGTGACTAAACAAGAGCGTGTCGTCGTTCACAAGGGGGCCGGCGCGATGAGCCCGAAATTCCGGCGAAATAGAGGGTTCTCGCGTTTTGCGAAAACACTCTGTACAGTGTGACCTAACATTTTCGTCACGGTGTTCAGCCGTAACGATGACACAAAGGAGTGAATTCATGAGCAAGCATGCCCTCGTGGTTGGTGTCACCGGCATCACCGGCAACAACATCGCCGAAGAACTCGTTCGCCACGGTTGGAAAGTGACAGGTCTGTCGCGCAAGCCCGGGCTCGTCATCGACGGCGTCGACAACGTCTACGCCGACGTAATGAAGCCGGATGAACTGACCGACACCATCGCCGACCTCGGCATCACCCACCTCTTCTTCTGCACCTGGTCGCGTCAAGAGACGGAAGCGCAGAACTGCGAAGTCAACGGCGCAATGTTGCGCAACACGCTTGCGGCCGTCAACGCCAAGAAGCCAATCGAGCACGCGGTGCTCATCACCGGTCTCAAGCACTACCTCGGCCCCTTCGAGGACTACGCGAAGAACCCGGCTGAGACGCCGTTCCGCGAGACGCAGGGCCGCCTGCCGGGCCTCAACTTCTATTACGTGCAAGAGGATGAGCTTTTCGCATCCGCTGAAAAGCACGGACACACGTGGTCGGTGCACCGCCCACACACGATGATCGGTTACGCACTCGGCAACGTGATGAACATGGGTGTGACGCTCGCCGTATACGCGAGCATCTGCAAGCACACGGGTCAGCCGTGGATCTTCCCCGGTTCGCCACAGCAGTACAACGGCGTGACCGATGTCACCGACCCTCGCGTTCTCGCGAAGCACGCGTTCTGGTCGGCCACCGAGCCCAAGGCGGCTAACGAAGCCTTTAACACCGTGAACGGTGACGTGTTCCGCTGGCGTCAGCTGTGGACCGCCATCGGCGAGTACTTCGGTCTCGAGAACCCGGGCCACCCGGGCGAGGTGTCGCCGCTCGAACCGCGCATGGGTCACGCCGACGAGGTGTGGGCCGAGATTGTCGCCGCACACGGTCTGCAAGACAACAAGGCGAGCGAACTCGCATCGTGGTGGCACACGGACGCCGACCTCGGTCGCACGTCGGAGACGTTCGCCGACATGAGCAAGAGCCGCGACCTCGGGTTCCTCGAGTTCCAGACGACCATCCGCTCGTTCACGGATCTGTTCGACCGTCTGCGCGAGGAACGCATCATCCCCTAACAAGCTGGCCGTAACAACAAACTCCTTTCGTAGGGAACCACTGAGGGTGTCTGATATTTCAGACACCCTCAGTGCGTGAAGGGTGTGCGCACCGGCCCGGGCTGAGTTGGATGTGTACATGGCTACTTCATCGACTTCCGGACCGCGTCCAGTTCGCGCTGCTCGCGGAAACACACTGACCGCAAAGAGCTGGCAGACCGAAGCACCGCTCCGCATGCTCATGAACAACCTCGACCCCGAAGTGGCCGAGCACCCCGAGAAGCTCGTCGTCTACGGCGGCACGGGCAAGGCCGCTCGCACGTGGGAGGCATACGACGCCATCGTGCGCACACTCGAGACACTCGATGCCGACGAGACATTGCTCGTTCAGTCGGGCAAGCCCGTCGGTGTCTTCCGCACGCACGAGTGGGCTCCTCGCGTTCTCATCGCCAACTCCAACCTCGTCGGCGACTGGGCGAACTGGCCTGAGTTCCGTCGCCTCGAGGCCGAGGGCCTGACGATGTACGGTCAGATGACGGCGGGCTCGTGGATCTACATCGGCACGCAGGGCATCCTTCAAGGCACCTATGAAACGTTCGCCGCGGTGGCTCGACAGCACTTCGGCGGAACGCTTGCCGGCACGTTCACCCTTACGGGTGGAGCCGGTGGCATGGGTGGCGCACAGCCGCTCGCCGTCACGATGAACGACGGTGCCGTCTTGATTGTCGACGTGGATGAGACGCGCCTGTCACGCCGTGTCGAACATGGTTACCTCGATGAGTACACGGTCGACCTCGACGACGCGCTCGCTCGTGTGCTCGCCGCCAAAGAAGAGAAGCGCCCGCTCTCGGTAGGTCTTGTCGGAAATGCCGCCGACGTCTTCACCGAAATTCTCCACCGCGGTGTCGCGGTCGACATCGTGACCGACCAGACCAGCGCACACGACCCGCTTTCCTACCTGCCCGAAGGCGTGAGTGTCGCCGACTGGCACACCAAGGCCGACGCCGACCCGGTGTGGTTCACCGAGCACTCGCGCAAGGCAATGGCTAAGCAGGTCAAAGCAATGGTCGAGTTCCAAGACAAGGGCGCTGTCGTGTTCGATTACGGCAACTCGATTCGTGCCGAAGCCGTGCTCGGTGGGTACGACCGGGCATTTGAGTTCCCGGGATTCGTGCCGGCGTACATCCGCCCGCTGTTCTGCGAAGGAAACGGGCCGTTCCGATGGGTTGCACTGAGCGGCGACCCCGAAGACATTCGCAAGACCGACCAGGCGATTCTCGAACTCTTCCCCGAGAACGAGCACCTCAAGCGATGGATCACCAAGGCCGGCGAAAAAGTACACTTCGAGGGTCTGCCCGCCCGCATCTGCTGGCTT
>CAZYYL010000105.1:0-4428 GCA_964651425.1 uncultured Microbacteriaceae bacterium
CCAACGAACTCTCGGTGAACACGGCGTACGGCGTCGATCGAGTCGTGCGTTACGCATTCGAACTCGCGATGACCCGCAGCAAAAAGCTCACCTGGGTGCACAAGACCAACGTGCTCGTGAACGCCGGTGGTCTCTGGACTCGCGCGGTCGCCCGCGTTGCCGCTGAGTTCCCCGAGGTCGCGGTTGATTATTTGCACGTGGATGCGGCCACCATCTTCTTCGTCACCGACCCCGGTCGCTTCGACGTGATTGTCACCGACAACCTGTTTGGCGACATCCTCACCGACCTTTCCGGAGCCATCGGTGGAGGCATCGGTCTCGCCGCGAGTGGCAACATCAACCCGACGAACGAGTTCCCGAGCATGTTCGAGCCGGTTCACGGTTCGGCCCCCGACATCGCCGGTCAGCAGAAGGCTGACCCGACTGCGACCATCCTTTCGGTGGCGATGCTGTTCAACCACTTCGGATACGCCGACGCGAGCGCGCGCATCCAGCAGGCTGTCGCTGACGACCTCGCCGAGCGCGGCTCTGCGAAGCGCAGCACGAGCGAAATCGGCGATGCCATCGTCGCGCGCCTGAAGTAGCGTGGTCGCATGAGCAACACCGAGACAACCGCTTTTCCGCTGACCTTCACGCTGACCCCGTCGCAGGATGTGCGCGAAGATGCGCACCGAGACGAAATCCTTGCGAACCCCGGGTTCGGCAACTACTTCACCGACCACATGGTTCAGATTGACTGGACGGTTGACGAAGGTTGGCACAACGCCGAGATCAAGCCGTATGGCCCGTTGAGCATCGATCCGGGGTCGGCCGTTCTTCACTACGGCCAGGAAATCTTCGAGGGGCTCAAGGCCTACCGTCACGCGGACGGCTCGATCTGGACGTTCCGCCCCGAACGCAACGCACTTCGTCTGGCACGCTCGGCCAACCGACTCGCTCTGCCTGAGCTCTCGATCAGCGACTTCATCGAGTCGATTCGTCAGCTCGTCACTACCGACCAGTCGTGGGTTCCGTCGGCGCCTGAGACGAGCCTGTACCTTCGGCCATTCATGATCGCGAACGAGAACTTCCTCGGCGTGCGTGCCGCGCACCGCGCGAGCTACTTCGTTATTGCGAGTCCGGCCGGCGCGTACTTCAAGGGTGGCGTTGCGCCAGTCAAGATCTGGCTCACCAACGAGTACACGCGCGCGGGTCGCGGTGGCACGGGCGCGGCCAAGTGTGGCGGCAACTACGCAGCTAGCCTCGTGGCACAAGCCGAAGCTTATGAAAAGGGATGCGCCCAGGTGCTGTTCCTCGACGCCGAAACCGGCACCCACATCGAAGAACTCGGTGGTATGAATGTCTTTCTCGTCAAGAAGGACGGCACGCTGGTGACCCCGCGATTGACCGGGTCGATTCTTGAGGGCATCACGCGCGACTCGATCATCACGCTCGCACGCGAGCGCGGCCACACAGTCGAGGAGCGTGACATCACCATCGCCGAGTGGCGTGACGGTGTCGCATCCGGAGACATCACCGAAGTGTTCGCGTGTGGCACTGCTGCCGTGGTCACCCCGATTGGCCAGCTGCTCTCAGATGACTTCGCAATTGGCGATCCGGATGCGCCGGCCGGCGAACTGACTATGAGCCTTCGCCAGCAGCTCACCGACATTCAGTACGGTCGACTGCCGGACACACACGGCTGGCTCACGAAACTCACTTAAGGGTTTTCGCCAATGCCGCTTTGCGCGCGCCGCGTGTCACCGTGAGTCTTAACACCGTGACTCCCACTGCGACGCAACCCATTCGTCTTGCCATCGTCGAAGACAATCCGCTCTTTCTCGACCTCGTTTCGACGGCGCTTGATGCAGTTGATGGCTTCGAAGTTGTTGCGACGGCGGCGACCGCGACAGAGGCACGCGCGGTTCTCGCCGATGCCCACGTTGACGTAGCGGTGCTCGACATTGATCTTCCCGATGGCAACGGCGTTGGTCTTGGCGTGTGGCTTTCGGGCCATTCCCCGCGACCTGGCGTGGTGCTGCTCTCGGCAACCGACATGCTCGAGTTGTTCTTAAGTCTGCCCGAAGAAACGCGTACTGGCTGGAGCTACTTGGGCAAATCATCCTCTACCGACTTTGACATGTTGACCAAGACGATTCAGGCGACCGCTCTCGGTCGATCGATTGTGGACCCGTCGCTCATTGACCGATCGAAGCCGGTACCTGGCAGTCGCGTTGCGCGTCTGACCAAACGTCAGTTCGAAGTGTTGCGCGCTGTGGCACGCGGACTGAGCAACCAGGCGATTGCCGACGAATTCGGCTTCTCCCTCAAGACCGTCGTCGCCCACCTCACCGCAATTTATTCGCAGCTCGACGTGCCCGAAGGGTCGAACCCGCGCGTTCACGCGGTGCTCGAGTTCCTGCAAGAAACGGAACGCGTTTCGTGAAACCCGAGCGGTATGACATCGTCCGTCGTATCGCCGGTCGTCGCGCATTCAGTCAGTGGGTCTTGCTCCCGATCCTGATGACGCTGAGCGTCGGCACATCTCTGTCGCAGTTGACCGAAGGAAAGGCCGCCTTCAATGAATGGCGTTCCGTTTCGTTGGTCGCTTTTCTGGGTTCGTGGGCATTTGCGCTCATCGTCGGCGTCGTCGTTAACCAGATTTTGCGTGCGCCCAGTGTCGCCCGTTTCGTTGCGGTGATTGTCGTTTTCTTCGCGACCGAAGCGTTGCGTGCCGTGCTCGTCGCGTGGCAAGCACAGGTCATGGGTCTCGACACCGACCCGCATTGGGCCTACCGCATCGTTGCCGGCGGGCTCACCGGTGTCACCCTGTTTGGGTTGGTCGCGTACCTGATCAACGAAACGGATGACTACCGCGCGACGCTCAGCGAACTCACGCAAGCCAAGCTGCTCTTGTCAGAGATGGTCGCCTCGACGGCGACCGACATCGAAGTTCGCCGCGTCAAGCTCCTTGAGCAAGTTCGAAATGCCGTCACAGATTCCATTCGAGGCGTGTTGTCGACCGGTGGCGCATCGGCCCGTGACGTCGCCGACGAACTCGTTCGCGTTTCTGAAGATGTCGTGCGTCCGCTGAGTCACAGTCTTTTTCCAGCGGATGAACCACGACCCGAGTTAATCGTTGGACCGCCGGAGCGCATCCGCTTTCGTTCGGTTCTGCACTACTCGACGTTCGTTCGTCCGTTTCGACCAGAGGCGGTGACCGGCTTTGCGTTCTTGTTGACGTTTGGCGCGGTTGTTTTCGAGTGGCCAATCGAGTCGGTCGTGACCTTTGGGTTGCTGCTGTCGTGGGTGTTCGCGTATTTGTGGCTCGCGCGCCGCTTCGTCACGCCTCGCTTGGTGGCCATGCCGCTCGCGTGGCGTGTGGTGACTCTCTTCGTCACCTATATCGGTTTCACGATTGTGCCGGGGTTCTTTGCGCTTTTTACGACCGGGTCGTTGAACGTCGAGAGTTGGCCGTACTTTTTGTACATCGTCTTCATTGGGCAGTTCATCCTGTGGCCGCTCGCCATCATCGCGGGCGTGCGCGAAGCGCGCCAGGCGGTCATCGACGACATCACTCACTCGAACGAACGACTCGAGTGGTCGCGTGCACGCCTTGCCTCGTACCTCTGGGGCGAACAGGGCACTCTCGCGCTGGCGCTCCACAAAGACGTGCAGGGCACGCTCATGGCGGCGGCGATGAAACTCAAAATGTCACGCGACGCGGGCCAGAACGACGCAAAGGCGATCGACGAGATTCGCACTACCGTGCTCGAGGCCGCCGAATTCGTGATCACGCCGAGCGAAGCGCCCGCGATCGAGACCTGCGTGGCCAACTTGAACGAGCGGTGGCAGGGTGTGTTCCGCATTGAGTTCGGCGCCAATACCGACGCAATGATGCGACTGGATGCCGACTCAACCTGTCGCCGAATCGTAGCCGACCTGCTGGCCGAAGTGGTCACGAACGCGGTCAAGCACGGGCAGGCGACGATGGCCACCGTCACGCTCGCGTTGGTCGCGCCGGACGTCATCCGACTCGTGAGCGAGAACAACGGCCGCTCGCTTGCAGCTCATCCCGGCACCGGCCTCGGCAGCCGCATGCTCTCGGCGGTCTCACTCGACCAGGGGTTCGAGAACGTACCCGGCGGTGTGCGCATGTGGGCGAACATCCCCATCGTGTAGCTCGTCTAGCCTTGAGGCATGACGAATTACCCCGTGACAACCGCCACCGGTTCCGATGTTCGCGTGCGTTTCTGCCCGTCGCCGACCGGCACCCCGCACGTCGGTCTCGTGCGCACCGCGCTGTTCAACTGGGCGTACGCACGCCACACGGGTGGCACGTTCATCTTTCGAATTGAAGACACGGATGCGGCCCGCGACTCCGAAGAGAGCTACGAGCAAATCGTTGACGCGTTGACGTGGCTCGGCCTCAACTGGGACGAGGGCATC
>CAZYYL010000106.1:0-4394 GCA_964651425.1 uncultured Microbacteriaceae bacterium
GAGGACGCATCGCTGGACTTGCGGGTTCGCGAGCTGAGCGGGCAAATCCGCGCCGCGCTCAACCCATAGGTCGGGTGCTTAGGATTAGCAACGTGACCGACTCTCTCTCGCAGTTCTCCGTTCTCTCGCTCTACTCGGGCATGGCGGTGTACGCGATTGCGTTCATCCTGTACACGCTCGATCTCGCCGGTATCGGCGGCAAGTTCCGTCTCGAGCGATTCGGCATCAGTCTGACCTGGGTCGGTTTCGCACTGCAGGCAGCCGCAACCATCATGCGCGGACTCGCGGCCGGTCGCGTGCCGTGGGCAAACATGTACGAGTTCGCGATGACGGGCACGTTGATGATCACGCTCGTCTTCTTGCTCGTGAATCTGAAATGGAACCTCAAGTTCTTGGGTGCGTTCGTCACCGGTCTGGTGTTGTTGCTCCTTGGGCTTTCGGCAACGCGTTACTACGTCGAAGTTGTTCCGCTTCCACCGGCGCTGCAGTCATACTGGCTCGTCATCCACGTTTTCGTTGCCACACTCGGCACCGGATTCTTTGCGCTCGGATTCGCGCTCTCGTTCGCCCAGGTCTTGCAGGAACGCCGTGAGCGTGCCATCGATGCGAAGCAGGCCCAACGCCTCGCATGGCTCTCGCGTTTGCCCGACTCCGTCACCCTCGAAAACTTCGCGTACCGACTGATCATCGTCGGCTTTGTCTTCTGGACCTTCACGCTCATCGCCGGCGCAATCTGGGCCGAGAAGGCATGGGGTCGTTACTGGGGCTGGGACGTCAAGGAGGTGTGGACGTTCATCATCTGGACGATTTACGCCGGATACTTGCACGCACGCTCGACTCGTGGATGGCGCGGTTCGCGCTCGGCAACACTTGCGATGATTGGGTTCGCCGCGGTGATGTTCAATTTCACCATCGTCAACATCTTCTTCAAGGGGTTGCACGCGTATAGCGGGCTGAAGTAGCGCCGCTCTAGAGGAGTGGGTAGACGCGCGTCAGGCGCTCAACCCAGTGCGCCTGACGGGCGCGCGACGCCGCGTGCCTGGCGAGCAACTCGTCGCTAACCTGCGGGCGGTTCATGTCGATGTGGCCGTCGATGGCGACGAGCGGAGCATCCGTCACATCTGCCGACAACAGCGCGGCCGTGCCGAGACCGCAGTCAAACTCGAGGTCGGGCAGGCAGGCGGCGAGGTGAGCTCCCATTGAGATGCCAATCGAGGTGTCGAGCGCGCTCGAGATTACGGCGGGCAAGCCCGCCTGAGCGATGATGTCGAGCGAACGGGTGATACCACCGAGAGGCTGGACCTTGATGACGAGGATGTCCGCCGCGCCGGCGCGGGCGACCTCGAGGGGATCGGTCTCACGCCGAACGCTCTCATCCGCGGCAATGGGAATGCCCATGTAATGCGTTCGCTCACGAAGCTCGGCCAACTCGGCGATTGACGCGCACGGCTGCTCGACGTATTCAAGATCGAATTCGGCGAGGGAGTGAAATGCGTGCTCGGCTTCGTCCACGTTCCATGCGCCGTTTGCGTCGACGCGGATGCGCCCCTCCGGGCCCAGGTACGCACGCACGGCTCGCACGCGGGCCACGTCGTTTGCGAGTGACGAGCCCACACCGGCGACCTTGACCTTTGCGGTACGTGTGCCCGCGAACCGGTCGAGCAGCGCGGGAACTTCGGCGGGCGTGACCGACGGCACGGTTGCGTTGACCGGGATGCGCGAGCGCAGCGGCGCGGGCAACTCTCCCCACCCGAACTCGATGGTCGCGCGCAACCACGCGACGGCCTCTTCGTCGGAGTAGTCATCAAACGGACTGAACTCGGTGTCGCCGTTCGGGCCCGAAAAGAGCATCGCCTCGCGCGTATCCAGCCCTCGGAATTTCGTCACGAGCGGCAGCGATACGGTGCGGGCGGTGGCCAGCAATTCTTCGAGCGACGGTCTCACCTCGCCAGTCTGCCCTACGCGCGTAGGCTGTCGATATGACCAAAAAGGTGAGCGACATCTTCGACACAGAGGCCTGGATCGATGTTCCCGGCTTCGACAAACTCGTTGATGTCACCTATCACCAGTCGCCCGATGGGCGCATCGCTCGCGTTGCTTTTGATCGACCCGAAGTGCGCAACGCGTTTCGTCCGCAGACCGTTGACGAGCTCTATCGCGCGCTCGACGACGCTCGCCAGAATCCGAAAATCGGTGTCGTGCTCATCACGGGAAATGGCCCGAGCCCGAAAGACGGCGGATGGGCTTTCTCCTCGGGCGGTGACCAGCGCATTCGCGGACGCGCCGGATACGAGTACGAAGAAGGCACCGAGCCCCTTGGCGCAACCTCGGCCGGCGTCGGTCGCCTGCACATTCTCGAAGTTCAGCGCCTGATTCGGTTCATGCCAAAGGTTGTCATCGCGGTTATTCCAGGGTGGGCTGCCGGTGGTGGGCACTCGCTGCATGTCGTGTGCGATCTGTCGATTGCGAGTCGTGAGCACGCGCGTTTCAAACAGACCGACGCCGACGTGGGCTCGTTCGACGCGGGATACGGCAGCGCCTACTTCGCCCGTCAGGTTGGCCAGAAATTCGCGCGCGAGGTCTTCTTCCTCGCCCACGAGTACGACGCCCAACGTGCCATGGACATCGGCTCGGTCAACGCGGTCGTGCCTCACGCCGAACTTGAGAAGACCGCTATCGAATGGGCCCGCACAATTCTCACGAAGTCGCCCACGGCGATCCGCATGCTGAAGTTTGCGTTCAACGCCGTCGACGACGGCCTCGTCGGCCAACAGGTGTTCGCCGGTGAAGCGACCCGCTTGGCCTACGGAACCGACGAAGCGGCCGAAGGGCGCGACTCGTTCCTGCAAAAGCGCGGTGCCGACTGGTCTCCGTACCCCTGGCACTTCTAGGGCTTCCGTCGTGATTTCGACGATGGATACGGCCCGCGCCGCCCTCGGAACGTTGGCGCAGCCCGGCCCTGGCGTGGTCATCGAAACATCGGGCACCACGGCCGAGCCCAAGCGCGTGCGCCTGTCGGCTGCAGCGTTGCGAGCAAGCGCAGAGGCCGTGCACGAGCGACTCGGTGGACCCGGACAATGGCTGCTCGCGCTCCCCACGAGTTACGTGGCCGGCGCGAACGTTCTCGTTCGATCGGCCTTGGCCGAATCTGAGCCCGTGGTTCTGGCTCCGGGTGCGTTCACCGCGAGTGCGTGTGTTGCGGCGGTTGAGCAGATGACGGGCCCGCGCCGGTATACAGCACTCGTGCCGGTGCAATTGGCGCGCCTGATTGAGGGCGCGCAGTACGACGACCGCGTGCGCGCATCCATTGCCACCCTCGATGCGATTCTTGTGGGTGGTCAGGCGTCGGGCGAACAGCAACTTGAACGCGCGCGCAAGCTGGGGTGGAATGTCGTCGTGACGTATGGATCGACCGAAACATGCGGGGGTGCTGTTTACGACGGCGTTCCGCTAAGGGGCGTTGAGGTTCGAATCGAGGCGGGAGAAATCTGGATTGGCGGGGCAACGCTCGCCGACAATTATGAGAACGCTAACGGGTCTGTCAATCACGACCTCACGGATGCTCGTTTCGTTGAGCGCGACGACCAGCGCTGGTACCGCACCGACGATGCCGGTCACTTCGATGATGCGGGAATGTTGCATGTCACGGGTCGTCGCGACCGCGTAATCATTTCGGGCGGCGTCAAGGTGTCGCTCGTCGCAATCGAGGATGTCGTGCGTGCGATGCCAGGAGTCTCCGACGTGCTCGCGACGTCGGTGAACGACCCGGAGTGGGGACAACGGCCGGTGCTCGGGGTCGAGATGGGGGTCGGAAAGTTTGGCGAGACTGGGCCCGGCGCATCCCTCTCCGAGCACAACATTCGGGATGCAATCGAGGCCACCCTCGGCAAAGTGAGCGTTCCCGACCACATTCTGTTCGGCCCGCTCCCGCGCAACGCAAACGGCAAGCCGGATGGTCGCGGCCTCGTGGAGCGACTGCGTGGGTAGGCTGACTTTTTGTGTCAACCAAGAAGCATGCCAAGAAGAAGCCCGCCATTGACGCTCGCTCGCGAGCGAAAAAGTCCGGTCGCAAGCTCCAAGTAGAGCACCACGCTCCGGTGAAAGTGTCGTGGATTGAGGGTGCGCGCCTGCGCACACTGCCACTGGCCATCGCCCCGGTGATCCTCGGTTCGTCCGTTGCGACGATCACTGACTCCTTCCACTGGACCCTCTCGCTCCTCTGCCTGCTCGTGGCGCTAAGTCTTCAAATTGGCGTGAATTTTGCAAACGACTACTCCGACGGAATTCGGGGCACGGATGACCTGCGCGTCGGCCCCGGTCGACTCACCGGATCGGGCTCGGCGTCCCCGCAGCGCGTGCGTGCCGTTGCGTTTGCGTTCTTCGGTCTGGCTGCC
>CAZYYL010000107.1:0-4390 GCA_964651425.1 uncultured Microbacteriaceae bacterium
GTTACTTCCTCGACCACGTGGCCGAGTGGATCGCCGAAGTAGACCGCGGTCACCTCTACCCCTACGAGGGCAACTACTCGACCTACCTCGAGAAAAAGGCTGCCCGTCTCGAAGTTCAGGGTAAGAAAGACGCCAAACTTGCGCGCCGCCTCGGCGAGGAACTCGAGTGGGTTCGCTCTAACGCCAAGGCTCGTCAGGTCAAGTCGAAAGCTCGTCTCGCTCGATACGAAGAGATGGCAGCCGAAGCTGAGCGCACGCGCAAGCTCGACTTTGAAGAGATTCAGATTCCGCCGGGCCCGCGCCTCGGTGCGATCGTGCTCGAGGTGAAGAACCTGAAGAAGGGCTTCGGTGACCGCGTTCTGATTGAAGACCTGTCCTTCACGCTTCCACGCAACGGCATCGTCGGCATCATTGGTCCGAACGGTGTCGGCAAGTCGACGCTCTTCAAGACCATTGTTGGTTTCGAGCAGCCCGACTCGGGTGAAGTGAAGATCGGCGAGACGGTCAAGATTTCCTACGTCGACCAGTCACGTGAGGGCATCGACCCGAAGAAGACGCTCTGGGAAGTTGTATCCGACGGACTCGACTTCATCCAGGTCGGCAACGTTGAAATCCCGTCTCGAGCGTACGTGTCAACGTTCGGTTTCAAAGGCCCTGACCAGCAGAAGCCAGCCGGTGTGCTTTCCGGTGGTGAGCGCAACCGTCTCAACCTCGCGCTCACGCTCAAGCAGGGTGGCAACCTGTTGCTGCTCGATGAGCCTACAAACGACCTTGATGTCGAAACGCTGTCGTCGCTTGAAAATGCCTTGCTCGAGTTCCCCGGTTGTGCTGTCGTGATTACACACGACCGGTGGTTCCTCGACCGAATTGCGACGCACATTCTCGCCTACGAAGGCACCGAGGAGAACCCGGCGTACTGGCACTGGTTCGAGGGCAACTTCGAGTCGTACGAAGAGAACAAGATCGAACGACTTGGTCCGGATGCGGCGAAGCCTCACCGCTCGACCTACCGCAAACTCACGCGCGACTAGTCGAAACGAGGTAGCCGACATGCGTATCCACGTACCCACTCGACTTCGTTGGTCTGACCTCGACGCCTACGGGCACGTCAACAATGCGCAGATGTTCGGCTTGCTCGAGGAGGCGCGTATTCACGCGTTCTGGGAGGGCGACAATGCTCACGGGGATGCGCCGCCCACGCGCATCTTCAAAGGTGGACCCAAGGCCGACACGTTCACTTTGATCGCGCACCAGGAAATCGAATACCTCGCACCAATTGCGTACCAGCGCGACCCGCTGGATCTCGAGATGTGGATTGGGCGACTCGGGGGAGCGAGCCTCGAAGTTTGTTATGAGGTGTGGTCTCCTATCGGCGAGACTCCCCGCGTTCTGTTCACTCGCGCAACGACGACGATTGTGCTCGTTGATTCGGCGACGATGAAACCGCGACGCGTCACCGACGAAGAACGTGAAGCGGTGGCACCGTATCTCGAACCGATGATTGAGTTCGGTCGTAAGGGCTAGTTCGGTACCCGAATCATTCCTTCTTGAGCAACGGAGACGAGAAGCATTCCATCTTGGGAATATATGCGTCCCATGCCAAGACCGCGGCCACCCTGGGCGCTCGGCGATTCGATGACGTAGAGCATCCATTCGTCGGCGCGACCATCGCGGTGGAACCACATCGCGTGGTCGAGGCTCGCCGCGCTGAGTGAAGGAGTCGCCCATGCGATGCCGTGGCGGCGGAACGTCGGCTCGAGAATCGTGTAGTCGCTCGCCCACGCGATGGCCGCTCGGTGCAGATTCTGGTCGTCGGGGAGTGGCGTGCGTGTGCGCATCCATACCGCCTGATGTTCGACGTGTTCGCCGTGCACCATGTCGTACATGTGACCGCCAATGTGCCGGATGTCGAACGGTCGGTAGTTTGCCCAGTAGTCGGCCATGGGGTGTTCGAGGTTTGCGAGAACCTCTTCGGCGCTGGCGAGTTCGTGTGGCTCGGGAATGCCGGCGGGTATACCAATTTGGTGGTCGAGTCCCGGGTCTCGATCCTGAAACGACGAGATCATCGAGAAGATTGGTCGCTCGTTCTGATACGCCTGCGTGCGCCGGGTGGAAAAACTACGGCCGTCGTGGATACGGTCAACACCAAACTCAATCGACTGATGGTCGTCGCCCGGGCGCAAGAAGTATCCGTGCAGCGAGTGAATCGGTCGGTCGTCGTCAACCGTGCGTGATGCCGCAAGCAACGCTTGGGCCATGACCTGTCCGCCGTACACGCGATTGCGGGGCATCGGCAGGCTCGGGGCGACGAACGTGTCGGCGTCACCGGCGCCCGCAGTGAGGGTGAGTGCATCGAGCATGAGCTTCACGCTTTCGTGCATCACGCAACTCCTTCGCTAGTTTTGACGTGAGATGACCGACACACTCACACTAGCCAGCGCAGACGATGTTGCCGACCTGCACACATTCCTGCAGCGAGCCGATCGACTCGGGTGCGCGCTCACTCGACTCGCCGTCGCCGGCACGCATCTCGTCGTCACGGTGTGCGTGCTCGAGAAGGTTGGCTTGCTCGATTCTCATCCGTTCGTGTTCGGGATGCGCGTGTTCGAGCTTGCGCCGAGAAACGAGGAGGCCGACGCGCTCGTAGAAACGCGCGCACTTCTCGACCGTCTCGCGAGGCCGACCACAGCGATGAGTCGCAAGCTCGAGGTTCCCGTTGGGCAACCCCGCGTTGCGTGGGCGGGAACGACTCCGCCTCGCGCCGACTGGGTTCCGTCGGGTTCGGTGGAGGCTAGCGAACTCGTTGCTGTGGCCCAATCCGGCATCGACGAAGTCGCCGCTGCAAACGGCCTCGGCACGAACATCGTCTCTGAGGTTCGCCGAACGGTGTGGGGTCGACCCCTTGAGGGAGCTTCGGAGGTGGGCAATCCGGTTGGCGTAGCGGGAATTGCATTTGCCGCGTTCGGACTCGGGTTTGTCGTACCCGGCGAGGAGGAGCAGGTGAACCTGACGACCAACGGCACGTGGGTGCGCGCATCCGCTCGCCGTGGATATGTGCTCACGAAAAAGTAGGCGGCGTCAGGCCTGGTTCTGCATCGCGTGCGCGGCGCGATCGAAATAGTCGAGCATCGTCTCGTGAAATAGGGGAGCGAGCTCGAGCGAGTTCAGTGCCGCCGTCATGTGCACGAGCCAGCGGTCGCGCGCGTCCGCGTCGACGTGGAACGGCGTGTGTCGCAAACGAAGTCGAGGATGACCGCGGGTGTCTTGATATGTGGTCGGCCCGCCGAAGTATTGCTCGAGAAACATTTGCAGTCGCTGGCGCGCGGGTTCGAGATCTTCTTCGGGGTACATCGGCTTCAGAACGGGGTCACCGGCAACACCGAGGTAGAACTCCTGCGTCAGGCGCGTGAAGGTGTCGTGCCCGCCGACGGCCTCGAAGATCGTTTGCTCAGTTGCATCGCCACCGGCATACGGTTCATTAGCGGCGCTTGAATCGGGGCGCGACGCGCTAGTCATTGCGACGCTGTTGCTGTTCGTTGCCCGCGTCCGTGCCGGCAGACGACCTGCGCTGGCGGCGCTCGGCAGCGAGCGATCGTTTGCCACGACTTGCGCGAATGACCGACGATGTGTCCGTCGTCTGCGAGTGATTTCCGATGCGCAAAATTTCACCGTTACGCACGTACCAAACCGAGCCGTCTTCACCGCGGAGAGTGGTAACGCGAACGCCCACCGATTCGACGATTCCGGATGCGAGACCGAGGTCAACCTCATCACCCACGCCAATCTGGTCTTCGAACACAATCATCAAACCGTTAATGACGTCTTTGATGGTGTTCTGTGCACCGAAACCGACGATGGCTGCGGTGATTCCGGCACTCGCCACGATGGCCGTGGGGGAGACGTCGAAGCCGTAGTACAACGCCACGAAGATGCCAACGATGGCGATGGTCCACGTGATGAGACCGGTGAGAATCGTGCCCATCGTTCGCGCACGTTGAACGAGCCGCAGGTTGGCTGCCGCGATGGGTGATGGCTTGGCGCTGACGCCATCATGCTTCTTGGCCGAGCGCACGATGCGACGAACGATGAGATGCATTATCCAGACGAGGATGTAGCGGAGCGCGATGGCGAGCACCACGATGAACAAGAACGCCGCGACACCGTTCCACGGTGCTCGCAGGCCGTCGATCCAATCAATGACGGTCACCCACAAGTCATACGGGCTCAGCATTAGTCGCGAACCGCATCCGTGTAATCAGATGTGCGTCCGAACTCGCGGTCACACTCTTGTGCCTGCAAACTGCGCTCCGTGCCGGCGAGGTTCTCGCGGACCAATCGAACGAGAGGTGCGTCGGCGTCGGCATTTGACTTCAACCAGGCATGCAGGCTG
>CAZYYL010000108.1:0-4379 GCA_964651425.1 uncultured Microbacteriaceae bacterium
GCGCGCAGCCTCAAATTGAGCAAGCGAAGGACCCGCGAACGTGTTGCCAGACATGGTATGAGTCTAGAACTTGCCACCCATGTCAAGCAGACGACGGATGCGCTCAGCAATCGGTGGGTGCGTCGAAAGCATGCGCGCCGCGAGCCCGGGTCGTTCGGGGTCGTTGATCCACATATGAGACATGCTCGTCGACTGGCGCTGCATGGGCTGACCGTATTCGTTGAGCTTGTGCAGCGCCGACGCGAGCGCCTCAGGATGACGCGTGGTGAGCGCACCGGTCGCATCCGCGAGGTACTCGCGCTGACGTGAGACCGCGAGCTGAACGAACATCGCAAGCAGCGGGGCGAGGATGAACGCGAGCAGGCCAAAGACGATAACGATCGGGTTGCCCCCACCGTTGTTGTCGCGGTTGCCGCGTGCGAAGAAGGACATGCGCAGCAACATGTCGGCGATGAAGCCGACCGCCACGACGAGTCCGAACACGATCATCGACACGCGAATGTCGTAGTTGCGCACATGCCCAATCTCGTGGGCCATCACGCCCTCGAGTTCGCTGTCGGTCATCAGGTCGAGCAATCCCGTGGTTGCCGCGACGGATGCGTGCTGCGGGTCGCGCCCGGTCGCAAACGCATTCGGGGCCGGGTCGTTGATGATGTACACCTTGGGCATGGGATTGCCCGTGGCGATGCAGAGGTTTTCGACGACGCGATACAGGCGCGGGTTATCCGCTTTCTGAATTTCGACGGCGCCTGACATCGCGAGCGCCTGTGAACTTGCCGCCCAGTACTGAACCAGTGCATAGATGGCCGCAATCGTGAGCACCCAGAAGGTAATCGTGATGTCGCCATACATGTAGGAGGCGAGCCACCCGAGCGCGCCGATGATCAGCACGAAGAAGAAAAGAATGAAAACCGTGTTCCGCTTGTTCGCGGCGATGGCGGAGTACATGAACGCTTACCCGCGAATCGTTAGAACTGAACGCGCGGCGGTTCCTGCAGGCTGGCGGCGTCGGCCACATCGAAGAACTGGCGCTCACCGAACCCGAGGTTCTTCGCCCACATGTTGTTCGGGAAGACCTTGATCTTGGTGTTGAACTCGCGCACGCCACCGTTGTAGAAGCGACGAGCCGCCTGGATCTTGTCTTCGGTATCGACGAGTTCGCCCTGGAGCTGGAGGAAGTTCTGGCTCGCCTGTAGCTGCGGGTACGCCTCAGCCACGGCGAAGATGCTCTTCAGGGCGGTCTGCATGTGGTTCTCGGCGACGGCCGCCTCTGCGGGCCCCTGCGCCGAGAGGGTTTCGGACCGAGCCTTGGTCACGGCCTCGAACACGCCCTTTTCGTGCGATGCGTATCCCTTCACCGTCTCAATGAGGTTGGGGATCAAGTCAGCACGGCGCTTGAGCTGTACCGTGATGTCACTCCACGCTTCGTCGACGCGAACGTTGAGCGTGACGAGGGAGTTGTACGTCGACCAGAGGTAGATACCAACGATGACGACGAGGGCGACAAGAATGATGACAAGCAGAATCGGGTCCATGCGTACATCGTATGCGCGATAACCGACAAAGAACCTGAATGGGTAGATTGTTGCCATGCTGCGACGACGTCGGATTCACCCCGCTTGGGTTGTCGCGCTCGTCGGTCTGATCGCGCTGATGGCGGCATCCGGTTTCCGGTCCGCTCCGTCGATGCTCATGCTCCCGCTGGAAGCGGAGTTCGGCTGGTCTCGCGCGAGCATGGGTCTCGCCATCGGCGTCAACATTCTTCTTTATGGGCTCATGGCCCCGTTCGCTGCCGCACTGATGGAGCGCTTCGGCATTCGCATTGTCACGACGTGCGCGTTGCTGTTGATTTCGCTCGGGATGTTCCTCAGCATGTTCGCCGTCACCGAATGGCAGCTCGTGCTCACGTGGGGTGTCATCGTCGGGCTCGGCACCGGGTCAATGGCGCTCGTCTTCGTCGGCACCATCGTCAACCTGTGGTTCCGAAAGCGCCAAGGTCTTGTCTCGGGTGTGCTCTCCGCCGGTCAGGCCACGGGTCAGCTCATCTTTCTCCCGCTCATCTCGAACCTCATCTTGGCGTCGGGATGGCGTGCGGCAACAGTCACCGTTTCTCTCGTCGCCCTGTTGGCCGTGCCGATCATCTACTTCTTCATGTGGAATTCCCCGGCCGACCGCGGACGCCTGCCATACGGCGAAGACGGCGTGAACCCTCCTCGTCGCACGAACACTCAAGCGCGTGCGGCGCGTCGTGCGGCGGCAGCGGATGGTCCGAGCTCGGCCGTTCGTGCGTTGCAGGCCCTGCGCACCGCGAGCAAGGTGCCCTCGTTCTGGGCGTTGGTCGTCGGCTTCGGAATTTGTGGCATCTCCACGAACGGTCTGGTTGGCGCGCACTTCATTCCGGCCGCACACGACCACGGCATGTCCGAGCCGGTCGCAGCCGGATTGCTCGCCGCCGTCGGTGTCTTCGACATCGTCGGCACTATCCTTTCCGGTTGGCTCACAGACCGAATCAATCCGCGCATCCTGCTCGGTATCTACTACGCCGGCCGCGGCCTCTCGCTGCTCGCGCTCCCCGTTCTGCTCACGGCCACCCCCGAACCCCCTCTCGTGCTCTTCATCGTGTTCTATGGGCTCGACTGGGTGGCCACGGTTCCACCCACCATGGCGCTCTGTCGTGAGATCTTCGGCGCGAAAGACGGCACCATCGTGTTCGGCTGGGTCTTTACGGCGCACCAGGTGGGCGCATCCATCGCTGCATATCTCGCCGGTGTGATTCGCGATCAGACCGGCGAGTACACACTCGCGTGGTTCTCGGCCGCCGCATTCTGCGCGATAGCCGCCGCGGTGAGCCTCAGCATCAAGCGCGTTCCGCGTGAAGTAACAGACATTCCCCCGACGCCCGCGTATCACTAGACTCAGGCGCACAATCCCCCGCTTATCGACGTAGATAAGGGAGTGCGCATGGGCACATCCACTCACTTAGCGGATGCGCGCGCGCAACTCGCTCGCCTCGTCGGGGCTTCCGGCAAAGCCAAGCCCGACCGCGCAGATTTAGACCTCCTCGATCGGTTTGATCGTTGGGCACCCGACCTCATCGAGGGACTGCGCGATGTGTACGACGTGTCGATGGTGTTGCCGCGGCTCGTCGAGATTCTCGCGAAAGAACACGGCGAACGTGACGAAGCTCTGCGAGCTCGTGACCGAAATCGCGTACTGAACCCGGACTGGTTCCAACGCCCCGACACGATCGGGTACGTCTGCTACACCGACCTGTTCAACAAAAACCTCAAGGGACTCAGCGCACGCATCCCATATCTGCAGGGCTTGGGCGTGACCTACCTGCACCTGATGCCGGTGTTGAAGCCGCGACCGGGTGCGAACGATGGCGGATACGCAGTGATGGACTACCGCGAACTTCGCGAGGACCTCGGCACGATGGCCGAACTGCGCGCGACCGCCGAGAAACTGCACGACGCGGGCATTTCGTTGACACTCGATCTCGTGCTCAATCACGTTGCGCTCGAACACGAGTGGGCCGAAAAGGCGCGCTCAGGTGACCCCGTGTATCGCGACTACTTCTACGTGTACGACGACCGCACCGTGCCCGACCAGTTCGAGCAGACGTTGCCCGAAGTGTTCCCCGATTTTGCTCCCGGTAATTTCACGTGGGATGACCGGCTCAACGCCTGGGTCTGGACCACCTTCAACGACTACCAGTGGGACGTCAACTGGTCGAACCCGGCAGTGTTTTGTGAGTTCGCCGACATCATCGCGAATCTGGCCAATCACGGAGTCGACTGCCTGCGCCTCGACGCGATCGCGTTCAATTGGAAGCGCATGGGCACGCAGTGCCAAAACGAGCCCGAGGTGCACGCCATCACCGAAGCGTTGCGGTCGTTTGCGCGCATCCTCGCCCCGTCATTGATTTTCAAGGCGGAGGCAATCGTCGGCCCGGCGCAGGTGGGTGCCTACCTCGGCGAAGGCGTTCGCGCAGGGAAAGTCAGCGACCTCGCGTATCACAACAGCCTCATGGTGCAGATTTGGTCGGCGATCGCCGCGCGTGACACGACCCTGATGGCGCACTCGCTCTCGCGGTTCAACGCGATTCCAAACAACACAGCGTGGGGTGTCTACCTGCGTTGTCACGACGACATCGGCTGGGCAATTGATGACACCGACGCAGGCCAACTTGGCATGAACGGGCATGACCACCGCATGTTCCTCGCCAACTACTTCAACGGGTCGTTCCCCGGTTCGGATTCGCTCGGTGTTGACTTTCAGGAAGACCCGGTGAGTGGCGAGCGTCGCACATCGGGTTCGGCCGCGAGTCTCGCCGGTATCGAAGTCGCCCTTGCCGACAAGAAGAACCCCGCCCATCT
>CAZYYL010000109.1:0-4376 GCA_964651425.1 uncultured Microbacteriaceae bacterium
TTGCCGCGTACCTCGTGGGCGAACCACTCGAGGGTGTCGTTGACCCGACTCTCGGCTACTGAGCGAGAAGACGACGGGGCCTCGGCGCGGGCGCATCTCGCGAATTTTTATGTGAATCATTCGTGGTGCTAATGTTGTTCAGGCCCGAAAGGGCTAATCCTCGATAGCTCAATTGGCAGAGCAGCCGGCTGTTAACCGGCAGGTTCTTGGTTCGAGTCCAAGTCGGGGAGCAAGTAGTGAAGGAGAAGCCATGGCATTCTCCGCACCCGAAAAAGTCGCACTTCGGGCTGGCATCGCCGTCGGCATCGCAGTTGCGACCTATGGATTCTCTTTCGGCGCGCTGAGCGTCGCATCCGGTCTCGACGTATGGCAAACCTGCGTACTCAGCCTGTTCCTTTTCTCTGGTGGCTCGCAATTCGCCGTCGTTGGTGTCATCGCATCGGGTGGAATCGCCGCGGGATGGACCGCAATCGCGTCGAGCGCATTCCTCGGACTTCGCAACGGCATCTATTCGATTCGCATGGCCCCCATCGTGGGAACATCGTGGTGGATTCGTCCGATCGCCGCACAGCTCACGATCGACGAGTCGACCGCAGTGGGGCTCAACCAGTCGGAGGTGCGTGCACAGCGAGTCGGCTTCTGGACCACGGGTATCGCGGTCTACATCGGCTGGAACCTCACAACCTTTGCGGGGGCTCTCGTCGGCAACCTGCTCGGTGATGTCAACACACTTGGTCTTGACGCTGTGGCTGCCGCCGCATTCCTCGGTCTGCTCTGGCCCCGCCTCCGACAACTTCAGGCCGGAATCGTTGCTGCCGCTGCCGCAGTGCTCGCGACCGTGCTCATCCCTTTCACTCCACCGGGCGTGCCAGTTCTGGCGGCCGCTGTCGTCGCGCTCGTTGTTGGCTTGACGAACTGGTTGCACGGCCCAGCAGGGCAATCGCAACCTGACGATTCTTCCGAACCGGGCGATGTGCCGGGTCTCCACCGTGAGGAGGCCGCCTCATGACGATGTGGCTGATCGTACTTGTGGCTTCGTCGCTCTCATTCTCGACCAAGTTCCTCGGCTACCTCGTGCCGCCGCGGTTGCTAGAGCACCCCACAGCGACACGCATCGCAAACCTGTTGACCGTCGCGATGTTGGCGGCGCTCGTGGCCGTTCAATCGCTGGCCGTTGGGTCGTCTATACAGGTGGATGCACGCATCCCCGCGGTCATCGTAGCGGCCGGACTTTTCGCTCTCAGGGCACCGTTTATCGTCGCCGTGATTGCGGCTGGCGTGGTTGCCGCGCTCCTGAGGTGGTTCGGGCTCGCGGGCTAGATTCGTGTCGGCCTTTGGGGCGCTACGCGTCAGCCCCTTGGAACGCTACGCGTCAGCCCTTTTTGGTCGCTACGCGTCAATGTCGTCGACGCCGGGCATCCACGAATTACCAGGCTTGCCCCAACCGTTCCTGCGCATGACCTTGTCGGCCGACTTCATATGGTCGGGCTCGAGACGATCGACGTAGAGGAGTCCGTTGAGGTGGTCGAACTCGTGTTGCATGATTCGGGCGAACCATCCGGTGCAGTCCAGTTCGAAGGATGACCCATCTAGGCGTTGAGCGCGGAGCACGGCACGATCGGCTCGAACGAGGGGATACCGTTCACCGGGAAACGAGAGGCAGCCTTCTTCGTCGGCCCCGTCCGCATCTCGCACGGGAGTGGGGGAGATGAGCAGTTCAGGGTTGACCGCAACGCCTCTGCGCTCGTTCCCGTCGTCATCAGGGTAGTCGTAGACAAAGACGCGAAGATTGACGCCAATCTGCGGAGCGGCCAGACCGACGCCGGGCGCCGCATCCATCGTCTCAAACATGTCATTCACGAGGCTCGACAATTCGGAATCGAAGCGCGTTACCGGTAGCGCCGGTTCGTGCAGCACTTCTTCGCCATAAATCACAATCGGGCGCACGGACATATGTCCAGAGTAATGGGCGCGCGCGCCGGTACTCTGTCGCTATGTTCCTCGCCGACATTACGAACCTCAGTGACTTGGTCGACAAGATTCCGTTCGACGGCAAGCAACTCCTCGGAATTCCCTTTGCGTTCGTCGGGGCAGTTTTTTTGTCTCTCGGTGCACAGTTTCAGCACGCCGGAGTTGGTCGGGTGGAATCCGATACCGCTGAAGTAGAACGACTCCCGAAAGGCGCCAAGCGCAAGAAGTCCAAACTCGGACTCAAGCACCTCTGGGCGCTGCTTCGTCGGCCTTCGTGGCTCATTGGTACGACGATGCTCGTGCTCGCAATTGTGTTCCAGCTCGTGAGCCTGGCGTACTCGCCACTTATCGTCGTACAACCAATCGGTGCCGTCGCGCTTGTCATCACGGCGATTGTGAACTCGCGCGTCAGCCGCGTGAAGCTCAATGCGATGTCGATTCTGTCGATCGCACTGTGTGTCTTCGGTATCGGTTTGTTTGTCTCCATCGCTGCGTACACGGCGCGTGACCGGCCGATTCAAGACCTCGAACTGTGGCTCATTCTCGGCATCATGACGCTCATCCTGCTCGTGCTGGGTTCCGTTTTCCTGTTTGGCAAGGGTCACACCCGAGCCATCTGGTACATCGTCGGTGCGGGTGTTCTTTACGGCTTCGTTGCGACTTTGGCCAAGGTTGTAATGCAGGGTCTGGTCACGCAGAACATGACAATCTTGACGTGGGTGTGCGCACTCCTTCTTGTCATTGGCACTGCACTTGGCTCGGTCTTTGTTCAAAACGCGTATTCGTCGGGCCCGCCCGATCTCGTCATCGCTGGTCTCACTGTCATCGATCCCATCGTGGCCGTGACGATCGCCATCGTCATTTTGCAAGAGGCAGCTCAGGCCGGTCCGCTCGAGATCCTCGCTTTTGTGGCCGCGGGCATCGTGGCGATTATCGGCGTGTTCCTTTTGGCAAAACACCACCCGCAGACTCATCACGAAATTGAAGAAGCGACGCACGAGCCAGGTTCTTCTCAGAAACGCGCATAAGACTCTTCCCGGTACAATCAACTGTTCGCTGATGACGGCATAGCGCTCGTCACGAGAACCGCACGGTCACGCACAGGCAAGGATTTCTGTTGGGTTCATCTCGTACGCACGCTCAGGGAAAGTCAGGCTCGACCGACCCGTTGGTCGTGCTCATCGGGTGCGACACCTTTGGTCCTGACGTCAATGGCGCGGCCAAGTTTGCGGAGCGTCTGGCCGCTGGACTTGTTGAACGTGGGCATGACGTGCACATCATGGCTCCGAGCCCTACAGGCAAACCCGGAACGAGCATTGAGGTTCACGAAGGTCAGCCCATGACCGTGCATCGCCTTCGCAGTTGGCGCTGGGTCATGCACGACTGGCTTCGCTTCGCCTTGCCGTGGGATATTCGCCCGCAGAGCCGTCGCATCCTTGACACGATCAAGCCAGATGTCGTTCACTTCCAATCGCACCTGATGGTCGGTGGCGGACTCTCACTCGAGGCGCAAAAGCGCGGGATTCGCCTCGTGGGTACGAACCACTTCATGCCCGAGAACTTGATCGACTTCATCCCTATCCCACATTTTCTTGAACAGTGGTTGGTGCGTCGCACCTGGGCCGCCGGAGCTCGCGTTTTTGGTCGCGCCGAAGCAGTAACGACTCCGACCCGCAAAGCAGCAGACTTCCTCGAAGAGAACACGCATCTCACTGACGTGCACGCGATCTCGTGTGGCATCGACGCACACCACTACACGCCGAATTTTGGTGCCGACGTGGAGAACCGCATCGTGTTCGTCGGGCGCGTGACAGGCGAGAAGAAGCTCGATGTGCTGCTCAAGGCTGTTGCCTCGCTCGACCCGAAACTAGATGCCAAACTCGAAATCGTGGGTGCAGGTGACCTGTTGAACGCTCACAAAGTTCTCGCGGCACAGCTGGGTATTGCCGACCGCGTTCACTTCACGGGTTACGCAAGCGACGATGAACTCAAAGCCGCACTTACCCGTGCAAAGGTCTTCGCGATGCCATCGATTGCCGAATTGCAATCGATCGCGACCATGGAAGCCATGGCCACGGCCCTTCCCGTTGTCGGAGCCAACGCCATGGCGTTGCCGCACCTCATCCACGACGGAGAAAACGGTTTCCTCTTTGAACCGAACAGCGTGACCGACTTGACGGCAAAGCTGACGCGTGTGCTTACGATGCCAAAGAAGGACCTTGAGCAGATGAAGAACGCATCGCTCAAATTCATTCGCGGTCACGACATCACACGCACGCTCGAAACGTTCGAGGCGCTCTATCGCGGCGAGAGTGTTGTCGATCCCGACCCTGAACTCACCGACGACTAAAGCGAAGTCGCGTTGACCGAAACTTGCGCCTGTAATCTAGACGTACAGGGGGCGT
>CAZYYL010000110.1:0-4325 GCA_964651425.1 uncultured Microbacteriaceae bacterium
GCCCGTTTCTGTCAACGGTTCCGCATCGATCGGGCCACTGTTTTCATCGGCGGGCAGATCGCCGATGCTGAAGTCTGAGGTCGTCTCCGGGATCTCGATGGCAACCGCGTTAAGTACATCTTCCGATATGGGGTTCGGGATGGTCGCTTCGGGTACAGCGATGGGCTGAACTCGCGCGTCGGTGAGCCAGGAGGGTGTGTCGTCTCTCTGCGTACGACGCTTCCGGAGTGCCTCGAGCAGGTCGGCCGTGGGCGTCGTGGCCCGGTCGTCGTCTGGCGCATCAACGGGAACGCCAGACAGAGGATTACCAACGAACGACTCTGTTTGTGCAACGCTCAGAGCTTCTGTGATGACTTCATCAGCGTTCGTTGCGGGGGTGACTGCTGCAGGTTCGTCGGGTGCCGGGGGCACAGTCGGCGCCGGCGTCGGAATGATGTTGATGGCACCGGTGCGGATTGATTCGGATACCTGTGAGAAGACGGGCGACGTGGGAATGCGGCGAGGATGTGCCCCACTGTCGTTGACCGTGGGGATTGCGCCGGTCATGACGTCTACTGCCCGAAGGCGGGGGACCATTCCGGAGTCAACGTCTCCGCGCTGCGAAAGTGTTCCGGCATCTGCATTCACAGGAATGAGCGACGACCGTCGTGCGTCGAACGACCAGCGAGCGTCGTGCTCAATGTTCTTCGACGTGAACTCGACCTTGATCAGCCAACCTTCGGCCGGATCTTTCCATGCGACCCAGCGTTGCTCTTGCGCACCGAGCGATTCCAGGCGTGCCCGAACATGTGTACCAAACGGAACCTGTTCGTAGTCGTCGTCGAGATTGGTGAGAGTTGATAGTGCCGACGTCAGGACGTATTCGCGCTCCGCGAGCACGGGGCCTTCGTACCGCTCGACGTCTTCGAGTGTTGCCCCGCTCACACGAGCAACTTCTTCCGCACTGAGACCGGCGCGGATAAGGGCCTGAATTTCCTTTGGTGACACTTTGACGACAGCGCCGTCGTTGCGAGGAGAGCGCAGTTTTGCGATTTGGGCTTCGTCGAGAGTGACGCGGAATTCCTCACCGTCGGCGTCAACGGCGACGATGGTGGCGTCGGTGATATCTACAACCCGTACGTCGCGCATCGCATCCTCCGTCCTGAATTCCCATGAAGACTTGCTCAAGTATCGGTCACGCTCGCGCGTCACACCCGGAATCCACTCCGCGTGGCGAAAAATCGACTTTTCACTTCATCGCATGTGGTGTTTGATATTTGTCCTCTCCTCGGGCAAACTATGCGCGCCTCCATGTGTGTCCCTTGCACATGGCGAGACGCGAAACCAAACGGAACAGGTAATGGCAACGGATTACGACGCACCCCGCAAAACGGATGACGACACCGAGAGCATTGAAGCGATCAAGGAACGCGTTCCTGACAAACTGTCGGGTTCCGTTGGCGCTGAAGACGCGGACAATCCTGACGGTTTTGAACTCGGTGGCGCAGATCTTGCAGACATGGACATGGATGTCGTTGTCTTGCCTCCTCAGGATGACGAGTTCACGTGCGTGAGTTGCTTCATCGTCAAACACCGTTCGCAACTGGACCACGAAGAAAAACTCGGTCCCATTTGCTCGGAGTGCGCGCACTAGATTCTGGCGGCACGCCTTTCATTCAGCGGAACTATTCTCTGGTTCCACGCAGGGTGTTGGTTAATTCGACTGCGTTGCGCGTCGACACCAGCCAATACGGCGTTGGGTCTGTCGGGTCAGTGATTTGAATTTTGACGACGGGGTCGATGTAGCCGCGAAAAAGAGTCCACGCGCGCGCATCCAGATTCACGCCACGTTCGGCCCGAGCGGGTGACCCGCTGTATGCCGAAATCGCGCCGAGGTATTTGCGCTCAATTTGTGCTTTCCCGACTCGCAGAGTGGTCGGCGTCACTTCAATCTTTGGTGCCGTCAGAACAAGCGCGACACAGACGCCCACGAAGAGGATGACGCTGACGACAACGCCGAAGGCCAGGCTGAACGGCGCGGCCGTGAGAATGCCAATGGGAAAGATGAGCGCCACGATGAGATACACGCCGACACCCGGGCGAAGAGATTCACGATATTCGGTCACCTCCCTATTCGACCATGTTTCGTGCTCTACTCTCGACTGCGTGAGTGAATCCATTGAGGTTTTGATTTCCGCTGCCTCGGTTCCTGTCGTCGCACACCCGGGTGATGCGGGTGCTGACTTAACGTCGACGGAGAATCTGACCATCCAACCCGGACAACGCGCGACCGTGGGCACGGGTGTGTCAATCGCACTTCCCGACGGCTTTGTCGCCTTCGTGGTCCCCCGAAGTGGTCTCGCGGCCAAGCACGGCATCACCGTTGTCAATTCGCCGGGAACAGTTGACGCGGGTTACCGAGGTGAAATTAAAGTGACACTTCTGAATACCGATTCGAGTAATGCCTTTGAGATTTCGGCCGGCGATCGCATCGCGCAAATGATTGTCATGCCCTTCGCTCGCGCGCGTTTCATTGAGGTGGATGCACTTCCCGAGAGCGAGCGCGGCGAAGGTGGATTCGGCTCAACGGGACTCGCAAGTTCCGCCCGCTAGAATCGCTTTTCTTATGTCCATGACTGAATCACACGTGAGCCCCAAGAACGAGCCCGCTGACCGCGCTACGGCTGGACCCTTCGACGAATCCGAAGTGAGTGGCGTGCGCCCGTGGATTGACCTCGGCAGCATCAAACTGATTCCTCGAGAAGGTTTGAGTCTGCGGGTAGAGGTCGAAGACGGATCTAGTCGAGTAGTTGCCGTCGCACTGGATTACCTCGGATCGACTCTTCAAGTGCAGCCGTTTTCGGCCCCGCGTAACGAAGGACTGTGGGAAGAGATTCGTGCCCAGATCACCGCCCAGGTGACGGGTCAGGGAGGTCGCATCGAAGAGCAGGTTGGCCCCATCGGTGTCGAACTCGTAGCGACAGTTCCGACCGCCGACAAGAAGGGTCAGACTGTTCGATTCTTGGGCGTGGATGGTCCGCGCTGGTTCCTCCGCGGAGTCATCGTCGGCCCGGCGGCCGTCGACGGGGATGGCCGGGCTGCCCTCGTTGACTTGTACCGTAGTCTCGTGGTCGTGCGTGGTGGAACGCCGATGCCTCCGCGCGAACTGCTCCCGCTTGCCCTGCCGGCGCAAGCCGGGGGAGTCCAGTGACCGAGAAATCGGGGCAACGTGAGGCCACCGGCCTCGGGGCGTTGGGCGAGACCTCGTCGGGATCCGGCGCAGCGCATCCGCTCATTAAGGCCATGGGTGGCACTCTCGGGATCCTCGAGACTCTCGTCCCCGGGCTCGTATTCTTCATCGCCTACAGCGTGACGGGTTTTCCGCCGGGCATGCCTTGGCTGGCTCTCGCGTGTTCCGTCGTCGCCTCGCTGGGTTTCTTGGCTTATCGAATCATTCGTCGTCAGGCTCCGACCCAAGCAATCGCGGGACTTCTGTCTGTCGGTGCGTCGGCATTGATTGCCGTGTGGTCGAATCGCCCGGAAAACAATTTCCTGATTGGCATCTGGACAAACGCGGGATACGGCATCGCCTTCTTGATTTCCGTGCTTGTGGGGTGGCCTCTCGTCGGGCTGTTCGTCGGCATCGCGCGCCAGGAAGGCGTCAAGTGGCGAGCCAACCGTCACCATCGACGCGTGTACACCGGCATCACGATGCTGTGGGTGGGAATGTTCGCAATCCGCGTCATCGTCGAAGTTCCACTGTTCCTCGCCGGCAATGTCAGCGGGCTTGCAATGACGAAGCTGGTGCTGGGTTTGCCGTTGTACGTGCCCGTATTGACGGTGTCGTGGTTGATCATTCGCGGGTTGTATCGCGAGAAGGCAGTCTCTCAGGTATCTTGATATCAAGATAAATTCGCGTTCTCTTCAGCTCAGCAATGTGGCGGAAATGAAGTCCGCGTTGAACCTCAAGGAGCACGCCGTTGTCTGCCGTTAACAGTTTCGGAAGCCGTTCAACACTTTCCGTGAGCGGAAAGTCGTACGACATCTATCGCATTGACGCGGTTGAGGGTCACGAGAAGTTGCCCTACAGCCTCAAGGTGCTGCTCGAAAACCTGTTGCGCACCGAGGACGGCGCGAATGTCACCGCAGACCAGATTCGTGCACTCGGTTCGTGGGTTCCCACCGCCGAGCCGGACACCGAAATTCAGTTCACTCCCGCACGCGTGATCATGCAGGACTTCACGGGAGTTCCCTGCGTCGTCGACCTCGCAACGATGCGTGAAGCGGTCGGCGCCCTCGGAGGAGATCCGAAGCGCGTCAACCCACTCGCACCCGCAGAACTCGTC
>CAZYYL010000111.1:0-4303 GCA_964651425.1 uncultured Microbacteriaceae bacterium
GTGGGCGATACCAGACTCGAACTGATGACCTCTTCCGTGTGAAGGAAGCGCGCTACCAACTGCGCCAATCGCCCAATGCGGGGTACGAATCCCTGCGATGACCACCCTAACGGCAAGACCGGGAGGGCACACAATCGGGCGGTACGCATCCTGAATCGATGATTATTCATCGGATGCGTTGCGCTCGTTTTGCACGCACCGACCAATCCGGCTAGGGTTTTGGATGCACGCCCACCCCGGTGGACATGCATTGCGGATGTAGCGCAGTTGGTAGCGCATCACCTTGCCAAGGTGAGGGTCGCGAGTTCGAGTCTCGTCATCCGCTCGAGTGTGGTAGCCACGTGGAATCCACCTACGGTGGTTCGCCACTCATGGTGGATTGGCCGAGAGGCGAGGCAGCGGCCTGCAAAGCCGTCCACACCGGTTCGAATCCGGTATCCACCTCTCCAGAATCTTTCCCTCGAGGAAAGTGCCTGGGCGATTGGCGCAGTGGTAGCGCGCTTCCCTGACACGGAAGAGGTCACTGGTTCGAACCCAGTATCGCCCACCAAGGATTCTCTCGAACCGTGACCTCGCGAGGCTGCGCCTCGCGCTGGTTCGAACCCAGTATCGCCCACCATTAGGCTCGAACCAGATATTCGCAACGATGGTTTGAGGAAGTAATCGAAGTTGAGCGCTGACATCCAGTCCCTCGTCGCATCCGCCGAATCCGACGGATTTGCGCTGTTTACAGACCGCAGCGTCGTCGCAATGCGCGTCAACGGTGAACTTCGCGATCTCGCGCATCGCATCCAGATTGGCGACGCCGTCGAGCCCGTCACGATTGACTCCGCCGACGGCCTCGCGATTCTTCGCCACTCGGCCGCGCACGTTCTTGCACAGGCCGTTCAGGGCATTAATCCCGAGGCCAAGCTTGGCATCGGCCCACCCGTCACGGACGGTTTCTACTACGACTTCGACGTACCCGAGGCATTCACGCCCGAAGACCTGAAGGCGCTCGAGAAGAGCATGGAACGCATCATCCGTTCGGGTCAGCGCTTCATGCGACGGGTGGTCACAGAAGACGAAGCCCGTGCTGAGCTGGCGAACGAACCCTACAAACTCGAACTCATTGGCCTCAAAGGTGGCAGCACCGGCGACGACAACGAGAGTGTCGAAGTCGGCGGCAACGAGCTGACCATCTACGACAACGTCGACCCGGCGACGGGGGAGACGGTCTGGAAAGACCTCTGCCGAGGACCCCACGTGCCCAGCACACGCATGATCGGCAACGGCTTTGCGCTCACGCGTTTAGCCGCCGCTTACTGGCGCGGCAGTGAGAAGAACCCGCAGCTGCAACGCATCTACGGAACGGCATGGCCGTCGAAGGATGAACTACGCGCGTATCAGGCCCGACTCGAAGAAGCCGCCAAGCGTGACCACCGTCGTCTCGGCGTCGAGCTCGATCTCTTCTCGTTCCCCGACGAAATTGGCTCCGGCCTGCCGGTGTTCCACCCTAAGGGTGGAGTCATCCGGCGCGTGATGGAGGACTACTCGCGCCGCCGCCACGAAGAGGCCGGCTACGAGTTCGTGTACACGCCGCACATCACAAAGTCGAACCTCTTTGAAACCTCGGGTCACCTCGACTGGTATTCCGATGGGATGTTTCCGCCCATGAAACTCGACGAGACTCTCGACGAGCACGGGCACGTGGTCAAACCGGGTGCGGAGTACTACCTCAAGCCGATGAACTGCCCGTTCCACATCTTGATCTACCGCTCGAGCGGTCGTAGTTACCGTCAGTTGCCGATGCGGTTCTTCGAATTCGGCTCCGTGTACCGCTACGAGAAGTCGGGTGTGGTTCACGGGCTCACTCGCGTGCGCGGTATGACGCAGGACGATGCTCACATTTTCACCACACGGGAGAACATGCGCGAAGAGCTGACGAAGCTCCTCGAGTTCGTTATCTCGTTGCTACGCGACTACGGCCTAGATGACTTTTACCTCGAGCTGTCGACTAAGGACCCGAACAAATACGTCGGTGACGACGCTGTCTGGGAAGAAGCCACCGAGACGCTTCGTTCGGTTGCTGAGGAATCGGGTCTGCAACTCGTACCCGACCCGGGTGGCGCGGCCTTCTACGGACCGAAGATCTCGGTTCAGGCACGTGACGCAATCGGCCGCACCTGGCAGATGTCGACCATCCAACTCGACTTCAACCTTCCGGAGCGCTTCGAGATCGACTACACGGGCAGCGACGGCAACCGTCACCGTCCGGTCATGATTCACCGAGCCCTGTTCGGTTCCATTGAGCGGTTCTTCGGCGTTTTGACGGAGCACTACGCGGGCGCTTTCCCGCTGTGGCTGTCGCCCGTACAGGTAACGGGTATCGCAGTTGCCGAGGAATACGAGCCCTATCTTCGTGACGTCATTGACGCATTGCGCGCGCAGGGCATCCGTGCCGAAATCGACGCGTCGGATGACCGCATGCAGAAAAAGATCCGCAACGCGACGGCGCTCAAGACACCGATTCAATTGATTGCCGGTGAGGATGACCGCGCCAACAACGCAGTGAGCTTCCGCTTCCGAGATGGCACACAGCGAAACGGCGTACCGGTAGCCGAGGCCATCGAACTGATTGTGCGTGCGAACGCAGAACACCGTCAGATCAACGGCGACGCCGACCTGTAGACCTCATGACTCACTACGGCGAGAACGAGTTTGACGGCGACGACGTGACTGTCGAGTCATCGACGAAGTTCGCCGGTGTGCCAGACGAGTTTCAGCGCCTCTGGACTCCGCATCGCATGGCCTACATCGAAAAAGGTCATGCGGGCGAAGAGCCTGAGGGTTGCCCATTCTGTGTTGCGCCGTCCATGACCGATGAAGAGGGGCTGATCGTTCATCGCGGACAACGCGCGTTCGTCATCCTGAACCTGTATCCCTACAACGCGGGCCACATGATGATTTGCCCATACCGTCACGTTGCGATGTATGACGAAGCGACGCCAGAAGAGGTCGCCGAAATCGGTAGTCTTACTCAGACGGCGATGCGCGTTCTCCGAAAGGTCTCGCGCAACGAAGGGTTCAACATCGGGATGAACCAGGGACGAATTGCGGGTGCGGGAGTGGCTGACCACTTGCACCAGCACATCGTGCCGCGGTGGGCAACCGACGCGAACTTCTTTCCCATCATTGCGAAAACCAAGGCAATCGTGAGTCTGCTGGGGGACACCCGTTCGGCACTCGCGAACGCATGGCCCACAGATTTGTAATCGACGAACACGCACGCGTTCCACAAGAACTAGAGGAAACGAGAATCATGACTGAGCAGGCACAAACCGGTTCGAACCGCGTCAAGCGCGGACTCGCAGAAATGCTCAAGGGCGGTGTCATCATGGACGTCGTTACGGCCGAGCAGGCAAAAATTGCCGAAGACGCTGGTGCCGTAGCGGTCATGGCGCTCGAGCGTGTTCCCGCAGACATTCGTTCGCAGGGTGGTGTCGCTCGCATGAGCGATCCAGACCTGATCCAGAGCATCATCGACACAGTTTCCATACCGGTCATGGCGAAGGCTCGAATCGGTCACTTCGTCGAGGCTCAGATTCTCGAACACCTCAAGGTGGATTACATCGATGAGTCAGAGGTGCTGTCGCCCGCGGACTACGTCAACCACATCGACAAGTGGAAGTTCACGGTTCCGTTCGTCTGTGGTGCAACCAACCTGGGTGAGGCTCTTCGCCGCATCAACGAGGGTGCTGCGATGATTCGCTCGAAGGGCGAAGCAGGCACCGGTGATGTGTCGGAAGCGACGAAGCACATCCGCAAGATCACGTCGGAAATTCGTGCGCTCTCGGCCATGGCCGAGGACGAGCTCTACGTCGCCGCTAAGGAACTCCAGGCTCCGTTCGAGCTCGTGCGAGAGGTTGCCCAGACAGGCAAGCTTCCTGTCGTCCTGTTTACCGCCGGCGGCGTCGCGACACCCGCTGACGCAGCCATGATGATGCAGCTTGGCGCTGACGGCGTTTTCGTCGGCTCGGGCATCTTCAAGTCGGGCAACCCGGCCGAGCGCGCCAAGGCAATCGTGAAAGCCACAACGTTCTTCGACGATGCGTCTGTCGTCACGGAAACATCTCGCGGACTCGGTGAGGCCATGGTCGGCATCAACGTCAGCGACTTGCCGGCACCGCACCGTCTCGCTGAGCGCGGCTGGTAATTCGCCGCATGGGTGCGTCAAACCCACGCATTGGAGTTCTCGCTTTGCAAGGGGATGTGCGCGAGCACGTCCAGATGTTGGAGCGGTTAGGCGCTGACGTCATTCGAG
>CAZYYL010000112.1:0-4292 GCA_964651425.1 uncultured Microbacteriaceae bacterium
CGAGGCGATCGGCGCTTGCAAGGCCGGCACGATGAGCCTCGAAGACCTCGCTCGCATTGAGAAGGCAATCTGCCCGGGCGAAGGCGCCTGTGGCGGCATGTACACCGCGAACACGATGGCGTCGATCGCTGAGGCTCTCGGCATGAGCCTTCCCGGTTCGGCCGCTCCGCCGAGTGCCGACCGTCGTCGTGACTACTTCGCTCACCGTTCGGGTGAGGCCGTGGTCAACCTAATCCGCAAGGGCATTACCGCGCGCGACATCCTCACCAAGAAGGCATTCGAGAACGCCATCGCCGTACTGATGGCTTTCGGCGGCTCGACAAACGCTGTCCTTCACCTTCTTGCCATTGCGCACGAAGCTGAGGTCGAACTCACGCTCGAAGATTTCAATCGCATCAACGACAAGGTGCCGCACCTCGCCGACCTCAAGCCGTTCGGCCGTTTCGTCATGAACGACGTCGACCGCGTGGGTGGAGTTCCCGTCGTGATGAAGGCACTGCTCGATGCCGGACTCATCCACGGCGACGCACTTACCGTGACAGGCAAGACGGTTGCCGAAAACTTCGCCGACATGCAGATCGAAGCGATTGACGGTGACGTCATTCGCACGCTCGACAACCCGCTGCACCACAACGGTGGCATTGCGGTTCTGCACGGAAGCCTTGCTCCCGAAGGCGCTGTCGTGAAGACCGCCGGCTTCGACCTGGACGTGTTCGAGGGCCCAGCGCGTGTGTTCGAACGCGAGCGTGCGGCGATGGATGCACTCACCGAAGGCAAAATCGCAAAGGGCGACGTCGTCGTGATTCGGTACGAAGGCCCGAAGGGTGGTCCGGGAATGCGCGAGATGCTCGCGATCACCGCAGCCATCAAGGGCGCCGGACTCGGCAAAGATGTTCTACTATTGACCGACGGTCGATTCTCAGGCGGCACAACCGGACTGTGTATTGGCCACGTAGCACCCGAGGCAGTTGATGGCGGACCCATCAGTCTCGTGCGCGATGGTGATCTGATACGGGTCGATATCGCAGCTCGAACGCTCGACTTACTCGTCGAGCCTGCTGAGCTCGAAACCCGCCGACAGGGCTGGGAACCGCTTCCTCCGCGGTACACGCGTGGCGTTCTTGCGAAGTACGCCGCACTCGTGCGCTCCGCATCTGAGGGAGCGATCACCGGGTAGTTTGCCCGACCCTCATTTCATCCTCGACAAGGAAAGTGATTCCCTTGGCTACTTCTGCTTCACAGAAATCAACACCCATGACGGGTGCGCAGGCGGTTGTGCGCAGTCTCGAGATGCTCGGCATCACAGACGTGTTTGGTCTGCCCGGCGGCGCAATCCTGCCGGTGTATGACCCGCTTATGGATTCGACCGAACTGCGCCACATTCTCGTGCGCCACGAGCAGGGTGCCGGTCACGCTGCGGAAGGCTATGCATCGGCATCCGGCAAGGTCGGAGTCTGCATCGCCACGAGTGGTCCCGGTGCGACCAACCTCGTCACCGCAATCGCCGACGCGTACATGGATTCCGTTCCATTGCTCGCGATCACAGGTCAGGTGTTCAGTCACCTGATGGGAACCGACGCGTTCCAAGAGGCCGACATCGTCGGCATTACGATGCCCGTCACGAAGCACTCGTTCCTCGTGACCAAAGCCGAAGATATTCCCTCGACCATCGCTGCCGCGTACCACATCGCGTCGACGGGTCGTCCGGGCCCCGTGTTGGTTGACATCACGAAGGATGCACAACAGCAGGAATTCGAGTTCTCGTGGCCGCCGGTCGTTGACCTGCCGGGTTACCGTCCGATTCTCAAGGCCCACGGCAAGCAGATCCAGGCGGCGGCCGAGCTCATTCTCGAGTCGCAGCGTCCCGTGTTCTACGTCGGTGGCGGCATTGTGCGCTCGGGTGCCTCGAAGGAACTCCTCGAGCTCGTCGAGCTCGTGGGTGCACCGGTCGTGACCACGCTGATGGCTCGCGGCGCATTCCCCGACACCCACGAGAACCACCTGGGTATGCCGGGCATGCACGGAACCGTTCCTGCCGTTCTCGCGCTGCAAGACGCTGACTTGCTCATCACCCTCGGTGCGCGATTCGACGACCGTGTCACGGGCAAAGCGGCTCTGTTCGCGCCGAACGCCAAGGTCATCCACGTTGACATCGACCCCGCCGAGATCGGCAAGATTCGTCACGCCGAAGTTCCCATCGTGGGTGACGCGAAAGACGTCATCAACGACCTCATTGCCGCATACAAAGAAACGGCCGGCAAGAAGAAGCCCGAGATGACCGACTGGTGGGCCAAGCTCAACAAGCTCCGTGAGGAATACCCGCTTGGTTACACCGAACCGACAGATGGTCTGCTTTCACCGCAGTACGTCATCTCACGCATCGGTGAACTTAGTGGCCCTGAAGCTGTGTACGCGGCCGGCGTCGGCCAGCACCAGATGTGGGCTGCGCAGTTCATCAAGTACGAACGCCCGAACGCGTGGCTCAACTCCGGCGGAGCCGGCACGATGGGCTACTCGGTTCCCGCAGCGATGGGTGCCAAGGTCGCCCAGCCCGACCGCGTGGTCTGGGCCATCGACGGTGACGGATGCTTCCAGATGACCAACCAAGAGTTGGCCACCTGCACGATCAACAACATCCCGATCAAGGTCGCGGTCATCAACAACTCGTCGCTCGGCATGGTTCGCCAGTGGCAGACGCTGTTCTACGACGGCCGTTATTCGAACACTGACCTCAACACCGGACACGACACGATTCGCGTGCCCGACTTCGTCAAGCTCGCCGACGCCTACGGGGTGCTTGGAATTCGAGTGACGAAGCAAGAAGAAGTGGATGCGGCCATCAAGCTCGCTCTCGAAACGAACGACCGTCCCGTGCTTATCGACTTTGTCGTGAGCGCCGACGCGATGGTGTGGCCGATGGTTCCGCAGGGAGTGAGCAACTCGTACGTGCAGTACGCGAAAGATCACGCGCCGACCTGGGACACGGAAGCGTAGGGGAGAGAAACATGAGCACACACGTTCTGAGTCTCCTCGTGGAGAACAAGCCAGGTCTGCTGACTCGCGTCGCCGGACTCTTCGCTCGTCGCGGGTTCAACATCGAGTCGCTCGCCGTGGGCCACAGTGAGGTCGAAGGCCTCTCACGCATCACGGTTGTCGTCGATGTTGAAGACCTTCCGCTCGAGCAGGTCACCAAGCAGCTGAACAAGCTGATCAACGTGATCAAAATCGTCGAACTCGACCCCGAGCAATCCGTTGCTCGTGAGCACATGCTCATCAAGGTGCGCGCAGATAACCAGACGCGCTCGCAGGTGCTCGAAGCAGTGGAGTTGTTTCGCGCATCCGTCGTCGATGTCGCCACGGATTCGCTGGTCATCGAAGTCACCGGTGATTCGGGCAAGACAAACGCCCTGCTGAAGGTGCTCGAACCTTACGGAATCAAAGAAATCGCGCAGTCGGGTCTGCTCGCCATCGGCCGCGGGCCGAAGTCGATCACCGAACGCGTCTACAAGAACTAAACCAACTAACCTGTATTGACTGACCCACCGGGTCACCGACAACGAAAGAGACACCACAGTGACCGAGATTCACTACGAAAAAGACGCAGACATCAGCCTGATCAAGGGCAAGAAGGTCGCTGTTATCGGCTACGGCTCGCAGGGCCACGCGCACGCGCTCAACCTGCACGAGTCCGGTGTGGAGGTCGTTGTCGGCCTCAAGCCCGGCTCGAAGTCGATTGTCAAGGCTGAAGAAGCCGGCCTTAAGGTCATGACCACCGAAGAGGCGGCGGCCTGGGGTGACGTCATCGTCATTCTCGCTCCCGACCAGGTGCAGCGACACCTCTACAAGGACGACATCGAGCCCAACCTCAAGCCGGGTAAGACTCTCGTGTTCGGTCACGGGTTCAACATTCGTTTCGGTTACATCACCGCACCCGATGGCGTCGACGTGATTCTCGTTGCACCCAAGGGCCCGGGCCACACCGTCCGTCGTGAGTACGTTGCCGGTCGTGGTGTCCCCGTGATTGTTGCCGTCGAAAAGGACGCATCGGGTCAGGCCTGGAACCTCGCGTGGTCGTACTCGGCCGCAATCGGTGGTCTTCGTGCCGGTGGTATCAAGACCACGTTCACCGAAGAGACCGAAACCGACCTGTTCGGCGAGCAGGCTGTGCTTTGTGGTGGCACGTCGCAGCTCGTCATGTACGGTTTTGAAACTCTCGTCGAGGCTGGCTACCAGCCCGAAATCGCGTACTTCGAGGTTCTTCACGAACTCAAGCTCATCGTTGACCTCATGTG
>CAZYYL010000113.1:0-4246 GCA_964651425.1 uncultured Microbacteriaceae bacterium
GAAACATCATCCCCGTCGAAATCTCGGTTTACGAAGACCGTTCGTTCGACTTCATTCTGAAGACGCCACCGGCATCGCAGCTCATCTTGAAGGCTGCCGGAGTTGGCAAGGGCTCGTCCACCCCGCACACCGTGAAGGTGGCGAAGTTGACGGATGCTCAGATCACGGCAATTGCAGAACAGAAGATGGCCGACCTCAACGCGAACGACGTCAACGCTGCCAAGCTCATCATCGCTGGCACTGCTCGTTCCATGGGCATCACGGTCGAGTAAGGGGAGAAAAGAAAATGGCACAGAAGTCAAAGGCATACCGCGCCGCCGCCGAGAAAATTGAGGCTGGCAAGTTCTACTCCCCGACCGAGGCTGTCGCAATTGCGAAAGAGACCGGTTCATCCAAGTTCAACTCCACCGTTGAGGTCGCCCTCAAGCTTGGTGTTGACCCCCGTAAGGCTGACCAGATGATCCGCGGAACCGTCATGCTTCCGCACGGCACGGGCAAGACCGCACGCGTCGTTGTGTTCGCAACGGGCCCCGCTGCTGAGGCTGCTTTGGCGGCTGGCGCAGACGAGGTCGGTGGCGACGAGCTCATCGAAAAGATCGCCGCTGGTTGGACCGGATTCGACGCTGCTGTGTCGACCCCGGAACTCATGGGCAAGGTCGGTCGTCTCGGTAAAGTTCTCGGTCCTCGTAACCTCATGCCGAACCCGAAGACCGGAACCGTGACACCGGATGTGGCCAAGGCTGTGTCCGACATCAAGGGCGGAAAGATCGAGTTCAAGGTTGACAAGCATTCGAACGTTCACTTCATTGTGGGCAAGGCGAGCTTCTCGGCCGAGCAACTTACGGAAAACCTCACCGCTGCACTCGACGAGGTAATGCGCTTGAAGCCGTCTTCGGCCAAGGGCAAGTACCTCCAGCGCGGCGCCGTGTCGACGACCTTCGGTCCGGGCATTCCGCTCGACGTGTCGGTCATCTAGTCCACACACTCATTTCGACGGCCCTCCACCAATGCGGTTGGGGGCCGTCGACGTTTTCGGAGAAAGGTGGGCTCGGCACTCCTTTCAGAGCCGAAGACTCTAAGATTGACCAGGTTAGAAAATAGGTTTGACAATGGGAGTCTCCGAAATGTTGATTCACTCCGGTTCGCGCGCCATCCCCTTCAGTGGCGCAACCCGACGCTCTCGCACCGCAGCGATGATGACTGCGGTGGCATGCGTTGCAGGAATTTCGACACTGAGTATCCCGCAGGCAAGCTTCGCGTACGGTACGACATTTGATCCGTATCCCGGAGTTACTGTTGTCGCGGATGCACCGACAATTGACGTGAGTGCGGATCCCACCGTTGCCATAACGGGAATCCATACCGTCTCCGGGGCAGGCTCAGACCGGGTTCCGGTGAAGCTCACCGTCGATTCAGGCACACTGTCGTTGGGGACAACATCGGGACTCACGTTTACGCCATCGGGCGTGACATCGGGTCCTGAACTGAATTTCTTCGGAACTCGTGACGATGTGAATGCGGCGTTGGCGACGCTGTCTCTGACTAAAGATGCCACCACGTCGTTTACCGTGGCCGCGACCATATGGGACGAGAGCAAAGACTTCACGTGCGACACGGGGCATTTCTATCGTGTGGTCGATGCGACGAGTACCTACGACACCGCGAAATCCTCGGCGGAGGCAGCATTCGCCGGCAACGGTTACTTGGTAAACCCGACAACGGACGGTGAAAATACATGCGTCTTCGACAACGTCGTCGCGAAGGCAGATAGTGGCACCGCCAACATCACTTGGATTGGGGCCAAGGCAACGTACTCATCGCCCATGGTGACGTTCACGTGGGATGGCGGCCCCGAGGCCGGCTCGTCCTTCTGGGAAAAAACCGCAGGCACACTCGGCACCGCGGGATCGAGCGTCAATGCGGGTTATGCGAACTGGGATGTGGAAACACTCAGTGGCACGCTGGTCTACCAACCGAACGCTCGGATCACAGGCTCAAACCCTCAAGAGCCGTGCGTGGTGTTCTACAAGTCCGACATGACCGCGTCGACGTGGCACGACGTTTCTTGTAGCCAAACGAATCAGTCGGTCATCGAGGGTGACAGCGCTCAGTTATCGACCATCTCGATAACAGTAAATAATTCGGGAGGGTCCAATCCTGACCCCTCGACCGACCCTTCTGCGGGCTCATCCACGGGTTCAATGCCCAACACCGGTTTGTCGACTCTCGGGATTGTTCTGGGCACGATGATGGCTGGCGGCATGGTACTCGCCGCTTCGGGTTCGTTTAGCGTCAAAGGTCGACTCATTTTCGCTGGGCGACGAGAACGTTTGGTGTCATTGCTGCGCAAAACGGACGCCAGCCTGCGTCGCGCGGAACGTCCTCGCCGACGCTGACCCTGTCGCGCTGGGTAGGCTGACGAGGTGATTGAACAGCCTGACCACATCAAGTCCATTCCTGCGTACAAGCCGGGTCGCTCGACGGTCGAAGGCTGGGATGGACCGGTCTACAAGCTCTCGTCGAACGAGAACCCCTACCCGCCGCTTCCGGAGATTGTGGATGCGGTGACTCGCGCCGCAGGTCACATGCAGCGATACCCCAACATGGCGGCACCCGAGTTTCGCGAGGCCCTTGCGACTCGACTTGGGGTATCGGCGGACGAGATTGTGCTCGGCGGAGGGTCGGTTGAATCGGCCGCGCAGATTGTGCGCGCCTTCGCGGGCCGGGGCGATGAGGTCATCTTCGCGTGGCGGTCGTTTGAGGCGTATCCGCTTCTTGTCAAAAGCGTTCAGGCGACGGCCGTCGAGGTTCCACTGACGTCGACCGAACATCACGATTTGCCGGCGATGCTCGCCGCAATCACGTCGCGTACAAAAGTTATCTTCATGTGTACGCCGAACAATCCAACGGGCACAGTCATTGATCATGAGGAACTCCGTGAGTTCATCGGCCAGGTGCCAAAGGATGTCTTAGTGGTCGTGGACGAGGCGTACACGCATTTCGTCAATGACCCGAGTGCCGTTCGGGGTATTGAGATTTATCGCGAGTTCGAGAATGTCTGCGTGCTGCACACTTTCTCCAAGGCCTACGGTCTCGCTGGACTGCGTCTTGGATACACGATTGCGCGTGAAGACGTGCGCGCCGGCATCGTGAAGACGGCAATGCCGTTTGCGGTGAGCGACGTCGCCACCGCCGCCGGTGTTGCCGCCCTCGAAGTAGAGCCGGAACTGCAGAAGCGAATCGATGTGATTGTTGCCGAGCGTGACCGAGTCGAGGCCGAGCTCGCACTGATGGGCTGGAATGTACCCCCATCGCAGGCGAACTTCTTTTGGATCGCCGCGGGTAATGAGACGGACAAGGTGCAGGAACACCTCCTGAATCACGGAATCATCGCGCGCCCATTTTCGGGATCGGGTATTCGCGTATCGATTGGCGAGCCCGAGGCGAATGACGCCGTGCTCGCCGCGCTGAAGACGTATCGCTAATTCGTCGCCGGGGATGGTTCCGGTCGCTAGTTCGTCAGACGGTGTAACTCGCCAATGAGCCCGTTCGCTAACCAGACGAGCTCGGCGATGGCCTCGTCGTCACGTTCAATCCACGTGAATTTCGGTTCGGGTGCGATGGGCACGAAATTGCTGTGTTGTTCCCAGACGAAGAACGTGCGCTGCGCCCCGAGCACGTACTGCTGCCAGTAGACCTGGCGCAGATAGTTTCCGGGAATCTGGTCCCAGCCCTTGCCCGTGGTCTTGATCTCCGCGAGTTCGAGCACGCCGTCTTCGCGCATCCCGATGCCGTCTGGTGTGGCGAGGTGGCGTTGCTCGGTCGGTGCGTGGAACAGCGATGAACTCGGTTCGATGCCCGTACGGTCGCGCACCCACTCGGCAATGATCGGTTCGCGGGTCTTGCCATGTTCGGTGAACACGTTGCCCGTAAAGGTCGACGGGCGAAGTTTTTCGAGAGCCACGACCGGTATCGAGTGGATGCTCGTCAGCTTGGCCACATCTGTGGCGGTGATTCCGCGGGCTCGGGCCTGAAGCCACGCAAGCTCATCGGATCCGTCGGTGACAAGGCGGTCGAGGTAGGTCGAAATCACAGGAGATGTCACTCGCTAATTCTGTCGTTTATCCATGTCATCGCTCGGGTGGCACGCAGGCACGACACCGTGACCGTGTTTCTTTCGCTTCGCTCCACGGGATTTGCTTTCGCGGATGCGTCCGATTTCCATCCGACGCGGCAACACCCTGCC
>CAZYYL010000114.1:0-4233 GCA_964651425.1 uncultured Microbacteriaceae bacterium
GGGAAGACGAGGAGAACGAGAATCGATGTGACGAGAATGTTCCACGAGAAGATCGACATGCGGAACATGGTCATACCCGGCGCGCGCATCGTGATGATCGTCGTGATGAAGTTGACGGCACCGAGAATCGTTCCGAAACCACCCATTGCGAGACCAAGCACCCACATGTTCGACCCGATACCGGGCGAGAAGGTCTGAGAACTCAGTGGCGTGTAGGCGAACCAACCGAAGCTGGCCGAACCGGCCGGCGTGAAAAACCCGCCAACGGCGATGAGCGCGCCAAAGAAGGAGAGCCAGAACGAGAGCATGTTCAGACGCGGGAATGCAACGTCAGGAGCACCAATCTGAAGCGGAACGAGCTCGTTCGCGAGACCGGCGAACAGCGGCGTTGCCACCATGAGAAGCATGATCGTGCCATGCATCGTGAACATCTGGTTGTACTGCTCTTTAGTCGCGAGAACGTTGAGTCCCGGGGCAAAGAGTTGAGCACGAATCAGGAGCGCCATGACGCCACCGATGAGGAAGTACACCAGCGACGTAATGACGTAGAGGTGACCAATAATCTTGTGGTCAGTCGATGTCAACCATCGCACGACGACGTTTCCGCGGTTACTGCTACGGGTTACGCCCACGGTCTGAGCCCCCGTTGCGGAGTTAGCGACGGGAATCGGAGTGAGTGTTGTGCTCATTTTGCGGCCCCTACCTATTTCGCTGCCTTGGCCATGATGTTGGCCTGACCGAGATTGCGGTTGTATTCGGTCCCGAGTTGTCCGTCGAAGCCGTTGTCACGAAGCGACTGGATGTACGCGTCGTACTCTGACTGCGACACCACCTTCACCTGGAAAAGCATCTGTGAGTGGAACTCGCCACACAATTCGGCACACTTGCCCTTGTACGTACCCTCACGTTCCGGCGTGAACGACATGTAGTTCGTCTTGCCGGGAATCATGTCTTTCTTGTAGAGGAAGTCAATGACCCAGAACGAGTGGATGACGTCACGCGCGTTGAGCTGAATCTCAACGGTCTTTCCCACGGGCAAGTACAGAGTCGGAATCGACGCGGGATCGATTGCACCCTGAGCTGCGCCCGGAGTCGTGTCGGGCTGGACCTGAATGCCCGAGTAGTAGACGTTTTCGTTGGTGTAGTTGAAGTCCCACGCCCACTGCTTGCCGAAAGCTTGAATGGTGACATCCGGTTTTTCGTAGCGCTGTTCGATGATTGCCTCATCACGCGCGGTGAAAGCGAAGAATCCGACGATGAGAATGAAGGGAACGATGGTGAAGAACACCTCGATCGGCAAGTTGTAACGCAGCTGAACGGGCATGCCGGTCTGTCCCTTGCGGCGGCGGTACACAACCATGGCCCAGATGAGAAGGCCCCACGTGATGGCGCCCACGCCAAGCAAAACGATCCAACTGGTGACCCAGAGACCGGTGATGCGGTCCGTGTGGTTCGTGATGCCGGGCTCGCCGGGCAGGTAGCCGCGGAGTTCCTGTTGCGTACATCCAGCGAGGGCCAAAGCGATGGCGCTTGCAACTGGAACCGCAAGCCACTTCAGGCGATGATTCTTGACCACCGGATACCTTTCCAAAGACAAACAGCTGTTGTTCAGCAATGTCTGCTGATAGGGCTAGCCTATCGCGCCGGATTCGTCTAGGAGTGCCGTGTCGGGGCAGAAGTTTCCGCTCAAGCGAAGAAGCAGACGCGAAAAACGCCCCCAAATTTTGGAGGCGTTTTTCATGGCTTTGTTCGCGGCCGAAAGGATCAGCGCGGACGCGTCAGAGTCCTAGCAGAAGGACTCTCCGCAGGCGCAACTGCTCGTGGCGTTCGGGTTGTCAATGTCGAAGCCCTGCTTCTCGATCGAGTCGTGGAAGTCGATTTTTGCGCCCGTGAGGAACGGTGCACTCTTCTCGTCAACGATGAGTCCGACGCCGTCAAACTCAACGATCGAGTCGCCCTCTTCGACGCGCTCGTCGAAGAACATCTGGTACTTGAGACCCGAGCATCCACCCGACTCAACAGCGATGCGCAGGCGGTAGTCGTCTCGATCTTCCTGCGCGAGAAGAACCTTGATTTTCGCGGCTGCTTCTGGGGTCAGAAACGCGCCGTGTGCGGCAGTCGATGTGGTTTCCATGCTCATGACAGCAATCTTACGCGCGAACTTATTCCCCGTTGAGCGTGGCGAGAAGAAGTGTCTGAGCAACGATGGCTTTGCGAAGCACGCCAAGGTCGAGCGATTCATTCGTTCCGTGTGCACGAGAATCAGGGTCTTCCACGCCCGTGACGAGCACCTCCGCGTGAGGGAACGACTGCTTGAACGTTGCGATGAACGGAATCGAACCGCCGACACCCATGTCAATCGGGTCGACTCCCCACGCGTCACGCATTCCCGCACGGGCCGCCCGGGCTGCCGGACCGTCGCCCGAGTCGAGGAACGCCTCGCCGAGATTGACGTCCTCGATGGTGATCTCGGCTCCGAAGGGCACGTGGGAGTCAATGTGATCGCGAACGGCGTTCAGCGCATCCATCGCCCGCTGACCCGGGGCAACACGCACACTCACGCGAAGGCGCACGCTGGGCAACAGTGTGTTGGATGCGCTGGCGACCGGTGGCGCGTCGATTCCGGTGACCGTAATCGCCGACTGCGACCACAGGCGGTGCATCAGAGCTCCGGCGCCGATGAACGTTGCCGAGTCGACCATTCCCGACTCGTGGCGAAGAGTGGCCTCGGGATAATCGGGCACGTCGCGAGATTGTTCAAGCAAGCCGGCGACGGCAACGGATCCGCTCGCCGTGTAGAACGAGTCGATCAGGCGGGCCGCGGCGAGCATTGCATCCGGAACTGCACCACCAAACATTCCCGAGTGAACACCGTGGTGAAGCGTGCGAACGGTCAGCGCAAATGTCACGTTGCCGCGAAGGCTGGTCGTGAGTGCCGGGATGTCAACGCTCCAGTTGCCCGAATCGGCAACGACAATCGTGTCGGCCTCGAGGCGATCGCGGTGTTCGGCAAGAAATGCATCGAACGAGGGTGACCCAAACTCTTCTTCGCCTTCGACAAACACGACGAGGCCGAGATCGATGTGGTCGACGAGTTCGGCCAACATGCGGATGGACTGCACGTGAGTCACGATTCCGGCTTTGTCGTCAGCTGTGCCCCGACCGAAGAGGCGACCATCGCGTTCCGTCGGTTCGAATGCGGGTGAATCCCAGTCCGCTTCATTACCCGGAGGCTGAACATCGTGGTGCGCGTACAAGAGAATCGTCGGCGCGCCATTGGTCGGTTCGCGTCGAGCGACGACAGCGGGTTGGCCAATCTCCTGTGAGCCGGGCACGGGTGAGCGCAGAATCTCCACGGACTCAAAGACACCGAGGTCGCTCAAGAGTCCCGCCACTGTCTCGGCACTGCGTTGCACATGCGCTGCGTCGAAAGCGGGCCACGACACCGACGGGATGCGCACCAGCGTGCTCAATGTATCGACGACGTCGCTCCAATCACGGGACAACACTTCGTGAACTTCTCGGGCGCGTGCAGACTCAGACATGCCGGTAATCTTATGACTCGACCGATCGTACGACGCGCGCTTTCGTGTGAAAGCCCGCACCTCTCTACTCGCAAGGACATTTCGTGGCCAAGAACGCCCCTGACTCCACTTCCGCTGAGAACGACGCAATCGCCGGCGGTAAAGGCCACGCCACACCCTCACGCAAAGAACGCGAAGCGGCGAACAAGCGCCCGCTCGTTCCCAGCGATCGCAGGGCCGCATCGAAGGCAAACCGCGCCGCTACCGCTTCGGCGCGTGAACGCGCGCGCATCGGCATGGCCAACGGCGATGAGCGCTACCTCCCTCGCCGCGACCAGGGTCCTCAGCGACGATTTGTTCGCGACTACATTGACGCTCGTTGGAACATCGGCGAATTGATGGTTCCCCTCATGCTCATCGTCGTGCTCGCCACGTTCGCTGACACATTCACAATCGGAACGATGTCGCTTGCCGAGGTCGGCGTTCTGACGATGTGGGGATTCATTTTCGTCGTACTCATCGACGGCTTCGTGCTCAATGTCATCATTCGCCGACGCGTTCAGCAGAAGTTTGGTGCCGGTAGCGCTGAGCGCGGTCTCGGATGGTACGCGGCAATGCGATCGATTCAACTCCGTCCGATGCGCATGCCCAAACCGCCGGTGCGTCGCGGACAGTACCCGAACTAGCCAGGCCCGCTGAGGCGGGACTG
>CAZYYL010000115.1:0-4213 GCA_964651425.1 uncultured Microbacteriaceae bacterium
AGCGCGTCGATGATTGACGGTGCCCGGTTGTCGGTCCCGGTCTCTAGGCGGTTGGTGACGTAACCAAACCCGACCCGATGTTCGAGATCAGCAAATCCCACCTGTCCACCAGCGCCATCGTGGCCAAAACTTGACGAAGTGAGAAATCGGCGACGCTCAGAATCCAGCATGAAGCCCATCCCCCAGCGCGGGTGAGGCGGATGCTCGCTTGAAAACACCGACGGACCTTCCGACTGCACGACCGTGGCCGCCTTGATGACCTTGTCACTGAGCAGCCTCACCCCGTCTGTTGCGACCACCGTCGCCGACCAGATGTTCGCCAAAGCCCGGGCAGTTGCGATTCCACCCGCGCCTGGGATTTGAGCGGCCTGCACCCGCGAATCGTTAAAGTCGGGTTTTTCCGAAGAAACGAGACCGGGGAGCGCGCCACCAAGTGTCATCGCCCGGTCCATCCATTGATTGTCGGAGAATGTCAAATCGACCGGACCGCCCGCGGTTGGGCTCGGAGGCTGATTTTCCGGGTTACCCGCCTCCCCGGAAGTCGCGAGTTGGAGATAGGCGGGCGATCCCACGAGATTCTCGGGTAACCCGATCCAGGCTTCTGCGTCGAGTGGCCCGGAAACGAGTGTCCGGAAGTATTCACCCACGCTCATTCCCGTGATGCGGTGGATGACCTCGCCGACGAGCCACCCGTGCGTGATCGCGTGATATCCCCACCCATTCCCGGGGGTCCAGAGCGGTTCTTGCTCTTGGAGAACCCCGACAACTGTGTCCCAATCCACGATGTCGTCAAGTGTGAGGTCAACGCGCGTTGCCGACAGTCCCGCCCGGTGTGAAAGCAGGCTGCTCACTCGAGTTTCCTCTTTGCCCGCGACGCCAAACTCTGGCCAATAATCCGTCACCAGCGCGTCGTAATCTAGACGGCCATCGTCGACGAGGTGAGCAGCCAAGATGGATACGAGTCCTTTGGTGCACGAAAATACAGTGCTCGGAGTCGACGAGATCCATGCGCGCCCGTCTCGACTATCGGCTACTCCACCCCAGACATCAATGACCGTTCGACCGTCCACGCGAACGGCAAGTGCCGCGCCACTGTCGGGGTCATTCAGCGTGGCAGCAAATACACGGGCGACCTCGTCGAATCCGGGCGAGACATGTCCGTGCAGTTTGTGTTGCATGACCCCATTGTGACAGGGCTTTTTCCAATAGCATCAAGCTACGTCCCCCCAATGGAGAGGAACCATCGTGAGTTTGTCCAGTGCGAAGTCTCGAACATCCGGTGGTTCGCCCGGGAAGGGTCTGAAGTCCAACACGCTCGGCGTATTCGGGTCGACGATGATTGGTCTGGCATCCACTGCGCCGATGTATTCGCTGGCAGCAACTCTTGGCTATGTAATTCTCGCGGTTGGGGCACAGGCGCCACTGGTATTTCTGCTCGCCGCAGTGCCCATGATTTTCGCCGCATTTGCCTACCAAGAGCTCAACCGCGCGATGCCGGACTGCGGCACGACATTTGTGTGGGGCACCAAAGCATTCGGCCCGGTCACCGGCTGGATCGGTGGATGGGCGCTTGCCGTCGCGAGCGTGATGGTGCTCGCAAACGTGAGCGAGATTAGTGCTATTTACTTCTGGTACCTGGTTGGCAACGCAGACTTCGCCCAGAACCACGACATCGTGATGGCAACCGCGGTCGGTTTCATCGCTCTGATGACGGTCATCAGCATGCTGGGACTTCAAGTTGGTGAACGGATGCAAACGGTGCTCATGACGTTCCAGCTGCTCTTACTCGTCGGTTTTGGCGTCTTTGCCTTCTCTCACGCCCTCATGGGAACCAACCCCGACTCGATCGCATTCTCCTGGTCGTGGTTCAACCCGGCCGAGCTGCCTTCCTGGACAGGCTTCATGCAGGCGGTGCTGCTCGCCCTGTTCATCTATTGGGGCTGGGATACCTGCCTCGCGCTAAATGAAGAGACCCGAAACCCTCGCAAGACTCCGGGTCGCGCTGCACTCTTGACCATCGTCATCCTGATCCTGGTCTACGTGGGTGTAACGATTGCGGTGATGATGTACGCCGGATTCGGCGACACCGGCGTCGGATTAACTAATCCCGAGAATTCCGACGACGTATTCACGGTGCTCAGTGGAGCACTGTTTGGACCGTGGGGTTGGTTGCTCGTCCTCGCCGTTCTGGTTTCTGCCGCATCCTCGACGCAAACGACGATCCTGCCGACCGCTCGTGGCACGCTTTCGATGGCGGTCTACAAGGCGCTTCCGGCCCGTTTCGCCAACATACATCCGCGATTCAAAACGCCATGGTTCTCGACGTTAATCATGGGTATCGCCGCAATCGGCTACTACGTGATCATGTCCTACCTCTCGGCGGACATCCTCGCCGACTCACTCTCGTCAATGGGCCTCGCGGTGGCCTTGTACTACTCAATCACGAGCTTCAGTGCGTTCTGGTACTTCCGCAAGACCCTACGAGAAAGCGCGCGAAATTTGTGGATGCGCGGGATCTTCCCGTTGCTCGGCGGTCTCATGCTCGCCTACGCGTTCATCCAGTCGGCTATCGACATGATCAACGTTGACTACGGATACACCGTTCTGTTGGGGATGGGCGGTTCGTTTGTGATTGGCATCGGCGTCATTTTGATCGGCTTCCTCGTAATGGGACTGTGGGCTCTTCGTCCGGGCTCGAAGGACTTCTTCGCTGGGCGCAGTCTCAACGTCAACACTCCTGTATTGGTTCCAGACGAATGAATCTGGCAAGCTCGGCGGCGCGCGTGAATGTGATCATTGTTGGGGCCGGCGTTTCAGGCCTAACTGCCGCTCGTCTCTTGTGCCAACAGGGTCTGTCCGTGATTGTGCTCGAGGCACGCGACCGCATCGGTGGCCGGCTTCACACCGATCGACGTGACGGAATGGTGACCGATCTCGGCGCATCCTGGATTCACGGCATCGACGAGAATCCGCTTGCTGACATCTGTCGCTCACTTGACATGCCTATGCTCGAGTTCACCGTCGGTAGCTTTCAGCCAGGCGGGCGACCCATCACGTACTTCGGACCCGATAATCAACGGCTGAGCGATGCGGATGCGCAGGCCTTCATTGACGACGTTCATGCCTTTGACCGCATTCTGGTCGATATCATCGCCGAAATGGCGCCCGGTAGCTCTTACGCGCAGGCCGTCGAACTCGCATTAGCTCACGCCGGATGGGATCCGCTCAGACAAGCTCGCGTGCGCGAATTCATGCAACACCGCACAGAGGAACAAGACGGCGTTCACTTCACACAGATCGACGCGCACGGGCTCGACAACGAAGAAGTCGATGGCGACGAAGTCGTCTTTCCGCAGGGGTACGACGTCCTGGCAGATGGATTGGCAGAGGGACTGGATGTCCGACTCAACCAGGTCGTCTCTCGAGTGACGTGGAGTTCCGACGGCGCCGTCGCTCACACAGCTGAAGGTACATTCGCAGCGGACCACATCATCATCACCGTGCCGGTCGGTGTTTTGCAGTCGCGAGATTTCACCATCGAACCTCCGCTACCACTCGTTGTGGCCGACGCTCTCGCCAGCTTTCACATGAACGACTTCGAGAAGATCATCTTGGGTTTCGATGAAAAGTTCTGGGACGACGGCATCTACGCTTTCCGCCGGCAGGGACCGGCGGGCGACTGGTGGCACTCGTGGTACGACCTGACCCCCCTCAGCGGCACTCCGACCTTGCTCACGTTTGCTGCAGGACCTGCCGCAATCGAAACTCGTCGGCTGTCAGACTCGCAAACTGTTGAGTTGGTGATGATGTCTCTTCGTGAGTTATTTGGCGCGAGCATCCCTCAGCCCCACACGGTGCACCGCACCAACTGGAAAGAGGACGAGTTCACTCGAGGTGCCTATTCCTACTTGGCCGTGGGCGCATCGACGGAGGAACACGATCGTCTTGCGTCCGTCGTTGGTGGAGTGCTTCAGCTCGCCGGCGAAGCGACGTGGCGGGATGATCCAGCGACCGTCACGGCGGCCCTCATGTCCGGTCATCGTGCGGCTGAGAACGTCGTGGGTCGGACCATCGCAATGAGCGAACTGTGGGCCCAGCGAACCTAGGTTCGAATGCAAACCGGAAAAACATAAAAGACCCCACTGGGGTCTTTTGCTCTGTGCGCCCGGAGGGATTCGAACCCCCAACCTTCTGATCCGTAGTCAGATGCTCT
>CAZYYL010000116.1:0-4201 GCA_964651425.1 uncultured Microbacteriaceae bacterium
CGGTGTCGCGGAGCTTCTCGAAGCAATTGAATTTCCAGCGATCATCGTGGACACGTCAATCAAGGTCGTTGCGGCATCGTCGGCCGCCGTTCAATTCGGGCTCGTCTCGCAGGAACGCTTGGCGAACAAAGAGTTGCTCGCACTCGTTGAAGATCTCGGGCGCTCAAAGGGTCCGCTCATGCGTGAGCTTGAAATCCCGCGTGGACCGTACGGAGACGCAACAAGTTCTATCGAGGCACGCGCATCGAGCTTCGGGATGCGCTACACGCTGTTGCTCGTTGCCGACCGCACCGAGTTTCGCCGACTTGAAGAAGTTCGCCGTGACTTCGTGGCGAACATCAGTCACGAGTTGAAGACTCCCATCGGCGCCATCAGCTTGCTCGCCGAAGCGATGGCCGAAGCTGCGGATGATCCTGAGATGGTTCGTCATTTTGCGGATCGTCTCTCGAACGAGGCCGCGCGCCTCGCATCCATCACGCGTGAAATCATCGATCTCAGTCGTCTGCAGGCCGAAGGCGCGCTCGCGAAATTCGCCTCGGTCAAGATCGATGACGTGCTTCGCCAGTCAGTGGATGCCAACCGCGTGCTCGCCGTGGCAAAGAACATTGACGTGGTCATCGGTGGGGACCTCGGCGCGACCGTGCGTGGTGACCACGACCGACTGGTCATCGCGGTGAACAATCTGCTCTCGAACGCGGTGCAGTACTCGCCTGAGAACTCGCGCGTCGGAGTGGGAGTCAGCGACTTTGAGGATCGCATCGAAATCGTGATCACCGACCAGGGCCCGGGTATGTCGCAAGAAGAGACCGAGCGTGTGTTCGAGCGTTTCTACCGCACCGACCAGGCTCGTTCGCGGTCGACGGGTGGCACCGGTCTTGGCCTTGCGATTGTGAAGCACATCATCAATAACCACGGTGGCGACATCAAGGTGTGGTCGAAGCCGGGGCAGGGATCGACGTTCACGATTCGACTGCCGCACGAACCCGTTGAGTCAGACGACCGGAACTAGGGGAGAAGACCCATGCCGCACATCTTGTTGGTCGAGGACGAAATTGCACTGAGCGAGCCGCTCGCGTTTTTGCTCAAAAAAGAAGGCTTCGACGTCACGGTTGCGGAAACGGGAACTGCGGCGCTCGCCGTATTTGATGAGAAGAAGCACGACCTCGTTTTGCTCGACCTCATGTTGCCCGAGGTGCCCGGCACCGAGGTGTGCCGTCAGATTCGCGTGCACGCGCAGACGCCCATCATCATGCTGACGGCAAAAGACAGTGAGGTCGACATCGTCGTCGGGCTCGAGCTCGGTGCTGACGACTTCGTGACCAAGCCGTACAAGTCGCGCGAACTCGTGGCGCGTATCCGTGCCGTGCTTCGTCGAAACAGTGCGCCCGGTCAGTCGAACGAAGATCACGTGCTCGAGATTGGTGAAATTCGACTGGATGCGGACCGACACTCGTTGCACGTGCGTGGCGCACTCACGCCGATCCCGCTCAAAGAGTTTGAGTTGCTCGAGTACCTCATGACGAACTCAGGTCGTGTGCTCACTCGCGGCCAATTGATTGACCGAGTATGGGGCGCGAACTATTTCGGTGACACCAAGACACTCGACGTACACATCAAGCGCATCCGTGGCCGCATCGAAGATGACCCCGCGGAACCAAAGCTGCTGATGACCGTGCGCGGTCTCGGCTATCGCTTCGAGAACTAGCTCGCGCGACTACTTCGTTGCCGTTGCGGTGGGCGTCGGCGTTGCCGTGCCCGTCGTGACAACTTCAGGAACCGCCGTCGGCGTCGGCGTCGGGGTGAGGCCGTTGTATTCGGGCTGGGCCGTGGTGAGCACGGGCACGTCGACCGTCATGGTCTCGGAGTCGCCAGCCTGGAGTACGAGCTCCAACATGCCACCGGCGGGAACGCCGAAGTCAACGAGCTGAACCTGAGGTTCGCCTACGCCGCCGAAGCCAGTCGGCCATTCGGAAGACACAATCGTGACGACCTGCGTCGAGACGACGCCGTTCGCGGTGAACGAGACGTTGAGGTCGATGTCGGCTCCCGTGGTGTTGATGGCGTTGAACATCAGCTGACCGGTCGTGCCGTCGTCGCTGAGCAGGATGAGGTTGCGAACTTGAAGCTTGCCCACGTTGACGCCCACTCCGTCACTTGCGTCGTAGTGGTGCGTGGTTGCCTGCGGCTGAATGAGGTTGCAGCCAGCCGTACCGAGAGCGACCGAAGCGACCAGTGCAGAAATCAGCACGATACGAATCTTCACGACGAATGCCTCCAAAAGCGAAATGTGGTGCCGGATGAGTTGGCGCGAAAGTGCGACCGGCATCACCTGCGAGCCTATCGCAGAACAAAATGCTCGGTCGGGAGTGTCTTCTGCTCCGTGGTAAACTCAAGAGATTTCGAAGGGTAACAACACATGCAGTTTGTCGTCGGTGAAACCGTCGTCTACCCGCACCACGGTGCGGCCACGATTACAGAGGTGAAGAAGCGTAAGAACCCGCGCACCGGTGAAGACAAGGTCTACCTCAAACTGCACGTCAAGCAGGGCGATCTCACGATTGAGGTTCCGCAGGACGCCGTCGAAGATGTGGGCGTTCGCGATGTCATCGGCAAAGAGGGTCTCGCCAAGGTTGAGGCCGTTCTGCGCGAGCCATTCACCGAAGAGCCCACTAACTGGTCACGTCGTTACAAGGCCAACCTCGAGAAGCTCGCATCCGGTGACATCATCAAAGTTTCCGAGGTCGTTCGTGACCTCACCCGTCGCGATCAAGACCGCGGACTCTCCGCGGGCGAGAAGCGCATGCTTGCCAAGGCACGCCAGATTCTGACCTCCGAGCTCGCGCTCGCGAAGAAGACCGACGAGACGGGCGCTGCCAATTTGCTCGACAACATTCTCGGTATTGTCCGCGAAGAGTCCGAAAAGTAACTCCCCCCATGTCTGCGCGCGTCGCCGTCATCGTTGTTGCGGCGGGCAGCGGCACGCGACTCGGTCTCTCAACGCCCAAAGCGTTCGTTGACCTCGGTGCTCAGACACTCCTCGAGCGTTCGGTTCGATCAATCGCACAGGCACACATTGACGCGCAGATCATCGCCGTCGTGCCTGCTGAGATGGTCGACGTTGCCGGCGAGATTCTCGAGAGTGCGCTCGGTGTCGCTGGGGTCGATATTTCCTGGGCCGTCGTTCACGGTGGCATCACGCGTCACGACTCCGTCGTTCGCGGGCTCGCCGTTCTCGATGACGACGTCGAAACAGTTCTCGTTCATGACGCGGCCCGTGCGCTCACACCACCGGCCGTCTTCGAAGACGTCGTTCGTGCCGTCGTCGACACCGGTCAGGGCGTCGTCGCGAGCTTGCCTGTTGTTGATTCGATTAAGTCAGTGGATGCCCACGGGCACGTGCTCGCGGACGTCGACCGATCCACACTCGCCGCGATGCAGACCCCGCAGGGCTTTCCGCGCGCCGAGCTGGAGCAGGCGTATTCCGATGCCGAGCATGCGAATTACACCGACGATGCGGCGGTCTTCACGGCGGCCGGGTATCAGGTGCGGACGATTGCCGGCGACAGCGCATCCTTCAAAATCACCACACCCGACGACTTGGCGCGGGCCGAGCTCATGATTGGCGCGGAGCCGAGCCTCGGACTCACTGGCGGGCTCACGGCTGAACTGGCTGCTGAACCGGCGGGCGCAGACCTGGCCGTCGGCATGCGAATTGGAACTGGCGTCGATACGCACGCCTTCACCGACGACCCAACCGTCGAACTCAAACTTGCCGGTCTGCTCTGGCCGGGCGAACGCGGGTTGTCGGGTCACAGCGACGGCGATGCCGTGGCGCACGCAATTTGTGATGCCCTGCTTTCCGCGGCCGGATTGGGCGACATCGGTACGGTCTTCGGCACGGATGATCCGCGCTTCGCCGGCGCATCTGGCGACGTGTTCGTCACTCACGCTGTCTCGCTCCTGAGTGACGCTGGGTTCGATCCGGTGAACGTGACCGTGCAGATTATTGGCAACCGTCCGCGACTGAGTGGTCGACGCGCGGAGGCGGAAACGACCCTCAGCGAGTGGGTCGGAGCGCCTGTCTCGGTGTCGGCAACGACGACCGATGGATTGGGTTTCACGGGCCGCGGCGAGGGCATCGCTGCCGTCGCGACCGCCCTCATTCGTGCCCATCGGTAGACTTTGCCGGTGACCATCCGCC
>CAZYYL010000117.1:0-4112 GCA_964651425.1 uncultured Microbacteriaceae bacterium
ATGGTCGCGGCGACCTTCGGCAACGTGCACGGCGTCTACAAGCCGGGCAACGTCAAGTTGAAGCCTGAATTGCTCAAAGAGCTGCAGGATGCGGTGGCCGCCAAGTACGGCACCGGCGACAAGCCCTTCGACCTCGTCTTCCACGGCGGCTCGGGCTCGACCGACGAAGAGATCGCCGAAGCGGTCGCCAACGGCGTCATCAAGATGAACCTCGACACCGACACCCAGTACGCGTTCACGCGCTCGGTCGCCGACACGATGTTCAAGAACTACGACGGCGTGCTCAAGGTTGACGGCGAAGTCGGCAACAAGAAGATCTACGACCCGCGCGCGTGGGGCAAGCTAGCTGAGACGGCCATGGCCGCTCGCGTTGTGCAGGCGACACACCAACTCGGTTCCGCCGGACACTCGGGCAAGTAAGTCTTGTCAGACAGTTCGCCAAAGCCGTCGGGCGACGCGACTCCGCCGGTCGAACGCGACCCGGCGCTGCGCATGGACCGCTTCGTCACGTGGGTCTTGCTCGGCTTCGGAATCGTCACGGTCGCAACATCCCTCGCGCAATATACAAACCTGGTTCAGACGCTCAGCGAGCTCTACCAACAGTTTGGCGCGATGGACGCGAGCTTCACTCTGAAGCGCTACCCCGACACCGAGTTCGCCACTCTCATCGGTCAAATCATGATGACGATGGATGCGGGATTGCTCGGCTTCACCGTTTGGTGGTCGGTCTCGCGCATGAACTCGAATCGCCGCGCGATTTGGGTGCCGGTGGTCGGCTGGCTCATGTCGACCGTCGTGACGACGATCCTCGTCACGGTTGCTCTGAGTCACGACCCCGCGTTTGGCCCCGCGATTGCCGAGTTGGTCAACAACATCGCGAAATCCGCAGTGCCCACGGCATCCCCCTCGAAATAGAAAATCGTTATAAGATTCGGGGTAACTCCAATTTCTTCGCGGCGCAGTTGGCGCCACGACTCACGCGTGACATCGAACACGTCACTAAACAAAGGAAAAAGATGAAGAAGCAACTTCTGGCTGCAGCCTCGGTCGCGTCCATCGCGTTCGCTGGTCTTGCATTCGCCGCCCCTGCTCAGGCGGGCGCCTGCACCGACGGCGTTCTGTTCGTCAACACGCAGACCGAGCTCCTCCAGTTCAACGCCGAAGGTGTTCAGGTTGGCACTGCCGTCACGCTCGCAGACACCGAAGGCTACGGTGACATCGCGATTACCTCCGACCTTGCCACTGTCTATGGTCTGTACAACCAGGAACCATGGGCAGACCCGAACATTAATGAGGGCTCGCCCAACGGTGACGTCGTGTCCGTCGTCAATCCCACCACCGGTGCAGTCACGAGCACATTCCTACTTTCTGGCCCCGCAAATGGCATCGGCAGCTGGGTAGGTGCCGCGATGCTCCCTTCGGGTGAGCTTGCCATTGGTTCCGGAACCAACGCCAAGGTTTATAAGGTCGACGTCACCACCGGCGCCTCAACGGAATGGGTCGACATGTCGACCGTTGATCCCAACATCACATACAACATGGGTGACTTCGCTCGCCTCCCCGATGGAGATGAAATTGCCATCGGAGCTACCAGCAGCACGACGGAGGCAACGCTTGTTCGCATCCACCCCGACGGCACGATGACCGTTGCGGGAACCATCCCGAACGCATGGGGTGCGGGCCGTGTCGGCGACAGCATCATGGTGTCGGGTGACGCAATGCACTCGTTCAAGATCTCGGAGATCCCCGCGTCGGGCACGTCAGCAATCCCTTCCGTCCAGCTGAACACCTTCGATCAGGCGTGGGGTGCTGCGGGCTCGCAGGACGCAGCTACTGAAGCCTGCGACCCAACTCTCCCGAACACCGGCGTCAACGCTGGCGCGCTCGGTGCACTCGCGGCCGGCCTCGGCCTCGCCGGTGCCGCCGGTGTCGTGATCGCTCGTCGCAAGCGCGCGTAACTCGCGTACAACGCAATGAAGGGGCATCGCCGAAAGGCGGTGCCCCTTTTGCGCGCTTAGCGTGCAGCGAGCCTGCGCTATGCCTGACGGCTCGGGCGTAGTTCCTTGGGCAACGAGAAAATCAGGTCTTCTTCGGCCGTCTTCACCTCGACGACATTCGTGTAGCCGCCAGTGGCCAGCAGGGCGAGCAGTTCATCCACTAATTCTTCGGGCACGGATGCGCCACTCGTCACACCCACTGACGCCACGCCCTCGAACCACTCAGGTTTCACCTCGTGCGCAAAGTCGATGCGGTGCGCAGCCTTGGCGCCGTATTCGAGCGCAACTTCAACGAGGCGCACCGAGTTCGACGAGTTGGCAGAGCCAACGACGAGCACGAGGTCGGCATCCGGGGCCACCTTCTTGATCGCGACCTGACGATTCTGCGTCGCGTAGCAAATGTCATCGCTGGGCGGGTCTTGCAAATTCGGGAAGCGTTCGCGCAGGCGCGAAACGGTCTCCATCGTTTCGTCCACCGACAAAGTGGTCTGTGACAGCCACACGACGTTGTCAGGGTTCTTCACGACGACCGTGTCGACGGCCTCGGGACCGTCAACCAGCGTGACGCGACCGGGGGCTTCGCCCATCGTGCCTTCGACCTCTTCGTGCCCGGCGTGACCGATGAACAAGATCTCGACGTTGTCACGGTCAAAGCGCTGCACCTCGCGGTGCACCTTCGTGACCAGCGGACAGGTGGCGTCGATTGTCTGAAGTCCGCGGTCGGTGGCTGCCTTCGTGATCGCGGGGGCAACCCCGTGAGCGCTGAAAACCAGGAGTGAGCCCGTGGGGACTTCGTCGACTTCATCTACAAATATCGCACCGCGTTCTTCGAGCGTCTCGACGACGTGCTTGTTGTGCACGATCTGCTTGCGCACGTAGACGGGCGCACCGAAGTTTTCGAGCGCCTTCTCAACGGCAATCACCGCGCGGTCGACACCGGCGCAGTAACCCCGTGGAGCCGCGAGCAACACACGTTTGGGCCGACCCACATCGACATTCGGAATGACCGGGTTTTCCGGTCGGCGTTTCGGCATTCCCAACCCGACAGTCGATTCATTCACGGGTCAAGTCTACGGTCGCCGGTACGCGCTAACCTCGTGCCATGACTAATGCCTCGACTGCCGACGAGCCGTGGTCGATTGCTCGAATCACGGGTGACCTGAAGACCTACATCGGCAAACTCGGCAGCCTCTGGGTGACGGGCGAAATTCTCGAATGGAACGTTCGCCAAGCAGGAATTTTTGGCAAAATCAAGGACCCCGACGCCGAAGCGGCGATGAGCATCACTGCGTGGAACAACGCGGTCGCGAACCTCCCCGCAAACGTCAAGGCGGGTGACAAGGTCGTGGCGCACGTGCGCGTCGACTTCTGGCCGAAGAACGGGCAGATGAACCTCGTGGTCAATGAGATGCGACACGTTGGGCTGGGCGACGTGCTTGCGAAGCTGGAGGAGCTCAAACAGAAGCTCGCCGCCGAGGGCCTGTTCGACGCATCCCGCAAAAAACCGTTGCCGTTCTTGCCGCAGAACATCGGGCTCATCACCGGTCAGGGGTCGGATGCCGAACGCGACGTCATAGAAAATGCCCAGCGCCGCTGGCCGCAAGTGGTCTTCACCACGATCTACACGCCCGTTCAGGGCGATGCTGCTGCGCCCGCGGTTATCGACGCACTCACGAAACTCGATGCAAACCCCGACATCGATGTGATCATCATCGCTCGCGGGGGCGGTGACTTTCAGAACCTGTTGCCATTCAGCGACGAGGCGCTCGTGCGGGCGGTGGCTGCGGCCACCACGCCGGTCGTGAGTGCGATTGGGCATGAGCCCGATTCTCCGATTCTTGATCTGGTAGCTGATTTGCGCGCATCCACGCCCACTGATGCGGCAAAGCGCGTCGTGCCCGACGTGAACGACGAACTCGCGCTCGTTTCTGACCTGCGCAACCGTGGGTACCAGACGGCCGTCAACTTTGTGCGTGCCAACATAGACGGGCTCGAGCAGGTGCGGTCGCGTCCGGTGCTTGCCGGCAGCTCGTGGATCTTCGACCAGCGCGAAGAAGAACTCGTACGGTTCATGCAGCGCGGTTACGAACTCGCAAGTCGCGCGATTGATGCAGC
>CAZYYL010000118.1:0-4089 GCA_964651425.1 uncultured Microbacteriaceae bacterium
GCAAAGATGTTGCGCTCGCGCTCGACGTCGCCGCCAGCGAATTCCACACCGACGGCAAGTACGCGTTCGAAGGTAAGAAGCGCACGTCAGCCGAGATGGCCGACTACTTCGCTGACCTCGTCGCCAGCTTCCCGCTTGTCTCGATCGAAGACCCGCTGGATGAAGACGACTGGACCGGCTGGGCACACCTCACCGAGAAGCTCGGCAGCAAGGTTCAGCTTGTTGGTGACGACCTGTTCGTCACGAACCCGAAGCGTCTCGCCGATGGCATCGCCAAGGGTGCGGGTAACTCGATCCTCGTCAAGGTCAACCAGATCGGTACCCTCACCGAAACGCTCGACGCCGTTGCTCTCGCGCAGCGCTCGGGCATGACGGCCATCCTCTCTCACCGTTCTGGTGAGACCGAGGACACGACGATTGCTGACCTCGCGGTGGCAACCGACTGTGGTCAGATCAAGACCGGTGCACCTGCTCGTAGCGAGCGCGTCGCGAAGTACAACCAGCTTCTCCGCATCGAAGAGGAACTCGGCGAAGCCGCTGTCTACGCCGGACGCACCGCGTTCCCGCGTTTCAAGGGCTAACCGTCAGGTTCGTTCGACGACAATCGAGAGATGGCCAAACGTCCCGCAGCTCGTGAACGTGTAGCGCAAGCGCGCGATCGCGTCGGGACGTGGGCATCCTCATTGCATATGTCAGCGGGCACGTTGCTCGTTGGTGGCTTGTTGATCTTCGGGGTCGTCGTCTTGTCGAACCCGCTTCGAACGCTGTTCGAACAGCGCATTCAGGTGGGTGACTTGCAGGCGCAACTGGATCAGAAGAACACTGAGCTGGATGCGCTGAACAAGCAACGCGCCCGGTGGAACGATCCGGCTTACATCCGGGCCCAGGCGCGCGACCGTCTCTTTTATGTGATGCCGGGCGAGACGAGTTATCTCGTTATCAACGACGTCACGAACGAAAAGGATCGCGTACGCAACGTCTCGGCCGACCTGACGCAAACCGATGTGAACTGGGTGCCTGGTTTGCTGAAGTCGATCCTTGTTGCTGGGCTGAGCTCGGCGACGCCTGAACAGATGGGTCTGACCAAGTAATCATGCGACCACCTTTTGATGCCGTTTCCGAGCGCGACGTCGCCATCGTGTCGGCTCAGCTTGGGCGACCGGCTCGTGATGTCATCGGCATATCTGCGCGTTGTGTGTGCGGTGCGCCGACAGTCGTCTCGACCAGCCCGCGTCTCGCCGACGGCACGCCCTTTCCGACGTTTTACTATCTGACGCACCCGGCGGCGACGGCGGCGATGAGCGACCTGGAAGCCACGCACGTGATGGTGGAGTTCAGCGAGATGCTCGCGGCTGATCCGGAGATTCAGGCGCAGTACGCGGCCGCCCACGCGCAGTTCATTGCCGATCGCGAGAGCATTCTGACCGTCGAAGAATTGGCGGGCATTTCAGCAGGCGGGATGCCCGAGCGCGTGAAGTGCCTCCACGCTCTTGCCGGGCACGCGTTGGCTGCCGGCCCCGGAGTGAACCCCATCGGCGATCTCGCGCTTGCGCGAGGCGACTGGTCGCCGGAGGTGTGCGAGTGTCTCGACTACGGAATCGAGTAGCGGGTGCGTTTTCGCCAGTCCTTGCCGCACTGACGGCAGCACTGGTCGTCGCGACACCTGCCTCGGCCGACTGGGCGCGAAGCCGCGAATACTGGCTCGATGGATACGGCTTCACCGCCGCGTGGAACACAACCATGGGCGAGGGTGTCACGGTCGCGGTCATTGACTCCGGGATCGCCGACGTTCCCGATCTCGCGGGCGCGGTTATCGGCGGCAAGGACTTCTCGGGACAGGGAAGTGAAGACGGACGCACACCGGTCGGGCCGTCCCCGAACCATGGCACGCTCGTGGCATCCGTTTTGGCCGGTCGCGGCACGGGTGACGGCGAAGGAGTGATTGGCACGGCGCCCGCCGCAAGTTTGCTGAGCGCATCCATTTCAATTTCACCGGACGCGCCGGTGCCGTTCGACGATCAGATCGCATCTGCTGTGCGCTGGTCGGTTGACTCCGGCGCCACCGTGATCAACATGTCTGTCACGCGGGGAAGCCTCTCGTGGCCTGAATCGTGGGACGACGCGTTCTTGTATGCCGCCGAGCACAACGTCGTCATCGTTGCGGCGTCAGGCAACCGTGCACAGGGCACTGACGAAGTGGGTGCGCCGGCGACCATCCCGGGCGTGCTCACCGTCGCGGGCGTCAACGAATCGGGCCAAGCCAGTTGGGATGCGTCGACACAGGGCATCACGATCGGTGTCGCGGCACCCGCCGAAGGGCTTGTCGGGGTGAACGCCAGTGGCGCGACCGTCTCGTGGGCGGGGTCGAGCGGCGCAACGCCCATCGTGTCGGGACTCGTCGCTCTCGTTCGCGCGGCTCACCCTGACGACGATGCGGCCAACGTCATCAATCGAGTGGTCTCAACGGCCACGCAGGTGGGTGACCAGGCGACGTACGGGTACGGGCTGATTAACGCCGAAGCGGCCGTCACAGCGGATGTTGCACCCGTGACCGCGAACCCTCTCGGTGATTTGGCGGCCTGGGTGAAGATGTACCGCCGCGCTCCGGCGACGTCGATGCCCGTTCCCACGATTTCGAGTTCACCACTCCCGTTGCCCGATCGCGGTCTCGCAGTCGGGCCGACGCAGTATCAACTCACTCAAGTCGCGCTGCCGTTAGCGTTCGCCCTGGGATTCGGTATCCTGATAACGCTCGGTTCCGTTGCGGTGGCCCGGCGCTATGTCGTTCGTCGCATCCCGCACGATGACGACACCATCCCTCCCACAAACTAGCTGGAGTATTTCTGTGCCCAAGATTTTGATCGTCGGTGGCGGCTATGCCGGTTTCTACACGGCCTGGAAGCTCGAAAAGTGGCTTCGCAAGGGTGAGGCTGAGGTCACGGTTGTTGACCCGCTGCCCTACATGACCTACCAGCCGTTCCTCCCCGAGGTCGCTGCCGGTTCCATCGAGCCGCGCCACGCCATCGTCAACCTGCGTTCGCACTTGAAGCGCACCGCTGTTGTTGCCGGGTCGGTCACGGGCATCAACCACGCCAAGAAGACGGCGACCATCAAGCTCAACTCGGGTAGTGAGGTCAAGGAGAAGTACGACCAGGTCGTCTTCACCGCCGGCGCTGTCTCGCGTACATTCCCGATTCCGGGAGTCGCCGAAAACGCAACCGGACTCAAGACGATTGAAGAGGCCGTCTACATTCGCGACAAGATGCTCACCAACTTCGACAAGGCTGCTCAATTGCCGGCCGGCTCGAAGGAACGCCAGCGATTGCTCACCACGGTTGTTGTCGGTGGCGGATTCGCAGGGATAGAGGTCTTCGCTGAGCTGCGCTCGCTCGCCTCAGCCATCCTCAAGGACTACCCCGAGCTCTCGTTTGACGAGACGCACTTCCACCTCATCGAGGCCATGGGTCGCATCATGCCCGAGGTGTCGCTCAAGACCAGCGAGTGGGTACTCAAGAACCTTGACTCGCGCGGTGCCACTGTGCACCTCGACACTCAGCTCAAGTCGGCCGCCAATGGCAAGATCGAGCTCTCGACGGGTCAGTCGTTCGAGACCGACCTCATCGTCTGGACTGCCGGCGTGATGGCATCGCCTGTTCTGCGCAACACTGATTTCCCGTTGGATGATCGCGGACGCCTCCGGGTCCGTCCCGACCTGCGCGTCGAAGGCGACAATGGCATCGTCGAGGGCGCGTGGGGTGCCGGTGACGCCACCGCATGTCCCGACCTCTCGGGTGGCGGCGTCGGTGGATTCTGTGTCCCGAACGCGCAGCACGCTGTGCGTCAGGGCAAGCGCCTCGCTCGTAACATCGTCGCGGTCATGCGTGGCGAAGGCCCCACCGACTACTTCCACAAGAACCTGGGCGCCGTCGCGGGTCTTGGCCTGTGGGTCGGTGTCTTCCAGTCGGGCAAGTTGGCCATCAAGGGATGGCCGGCCTGGATCGCTCACCGTGGTTACCACGGTCTTGCGATGCCGACGTGGGAGCGCAAATTCCGCGTGGTCTGGGGTTGGTGGAACAACTTCTGGCTCGG
>CAZYYL010000119.1:0-4071 GCA_964651425.1 uncultured Microbacteriaceae bacterium
GCGGAGGGCGTGGGATTCGAACCCACGAAGCATTGCTGCTCACTGGTTTTCAAGACCAGCTCCATCGGCCGCTCGGACAGCCCTCCTGCTACTCATCGCAGACCGGTCGTGGTCGGTGACGGCAACGGTTAATGCTACCCGACACTGTTCTCAACAACCCTGCCAGCAGAATCTGGCAAGAAACTGGATGCGCGCCTAACGGAACGACTTGAGAACCGTCAAGACACCATCATCTTCGGCGGGACCTACGAGTTCGTTCGCGACCTTGGCGACTTCGAACGGGGCACCACCCATCGCAACGCCACGACCCATGGACGCAGCCCATTCGAGCATCTCGACGTCGTTGCGACCATCCCCCACCGCACACACGTGCGAGCGCGGAATGCCGAGTGTTTCGCGAATCTTCTCAAGTCCGGTTGCCTTGTTGACGCCAGCCGGAGCGATGTCGAGCCACGCGGTGTACCCGATCGAGTAACTCACGTGGTGGAGTTCCATCTTTTCGACCATTGCGAGGAAGTCGGCCATGCCGGTGTCGTGATCGGGCGAGATGACGACAACGCGGGTCGCCTCAATGAAAAGCAAGTCATCAAAGGCGACCTTGTGGCTCTTCGGTGCAGACGAATATCCTTCGAACGGCTCAGTGAAGTAGTAATCACCGAATTCGTCTTCGACCGCGTATTTTCCTTCCGGCAAATAGGGGCGGATGGTCGACAAAACGGTCGCCGGACTGAACGTCTCGACCCACGCATACGAATAACCACTCGGCTCGAGCGGATTGCGCTTGAGCACCGTCGCACCGTTTGAGCACACGACGTACTCGGGGCTAATGCCGAGCTGGTTCAGGATCGGAAACGTGTCGACGACGGAGCGACCGGTCGCGAGAGTAACTTCGTGTCCGAGGTCGGCGACACGACGAACCTCCTTGCGAACGGCATCGTTGACTTCTCCGCGCTGGGTGACGATTGTGCCGTCAATGTCGAGTGCGACAAGCCAGCGGTAAAGCGGGTCGAACTCGACCATTACGCGCCTTTCGGGGTGAGAATCTCGAGGCCGCCGACAAACGGGCGCAACGCATCCGGAACCACCACAGAACCGTCTGACTGCTGGTGCGTTTCGAGCAACGCCACGAGCCAGCGGGTTGTTGCGAGGGTTCCGTTGAGAGTCGCGACGGGCTCGGTCTTGCCCGACTCGGTGCGGAAACGCGTCTGCAGGCGACGGGCCTGGAATGTCGTGCAGTTCGACGTCGAGGTGAGCTCGCGGTAAGCGTCTTGCGTGGGAATCCACGCCTCAATGTCGAACTTGCGAGCGGCCGACGAACCGAGGTCGCCGGCGGCAACGTCAATCACGCGATACGCGAGACCGAGCTTCTGCAGCATCGCCTCCTGCCACGCGACGAGACGATCGTGCTCGGCTTCGGCCTCGTCGGGGTGCGCGTAGACGAACATCTCGAGCTTGTTGAATTGGTGCACACGGATGATCCCCCGCGTGTCTTTGCCGCTCGACCCTGCTTCGCGTCGGTAGCAGGTCGACCAACCGGCGTAGCGCAACGGCCCTTCGCTCACGTCGACAATCTCGTCGGAGTGATACCCGGCGAGCGCAACCTCGCTCGTGCCGGTGAGGTACAGGTCATCCGCGGGCAAGTAGTAAATCTCGTCGGAGTGTGCTCCGAGAAAGCCCGTGCCGTTCATGATTTCGGGACGCACGAGCGTCGGCGTGATCAGCGGGGTGAAGCCCGCCTGCAACGCCTGGTCGAGGGCCATGTTCATGAGCCCAAGTTCGAGCCGTGCGCCCACGCCCTTCAAGAAGTAGAAACGGGCGCCCGAGACCTTCGCGCCACGAGCGGTGTCGATGGCGTCAAGGCCTTCGCCGAGTTCAAGGTGGTCTTTCGGTGCGAAATCGAAGGTGCGCGGTGAGCCGTGGGTGCGGAGTGTGACGAAGTTCTCTTCGCCGCCCGCGGGAACGCCATCGATGACGATGTTGCCCAGTCGCGATACGGCGAGCGCGTAGGACTCTTCGGCGACCGTGACTGCGGCGTTCGCGTCCTTCACCCGCTGGGCGAGTTCAGCAACTTCGGCCAGCAGCGCCTTCTTTTCGTCACCCTGTGCGGCACCGACCTTCTTGCTGAAGACGTTCTGCTCGGCGCGAAGCGTCTCGAACTCGGTCAGGGCTGCGCGGCGTGCCGAATCGGCCTCGATGGCGACGTCAACCAAGGCAACGTCGTCGCCACGAGAGGTCTGCGAACGACGAACTGCATCGGGGTTTTCGCGGAGAAGAGCGGGGTCAATCACGAGGGCAAGTCTACCGACGGGCTACTTGCCCAAGATTCCGTTCAGCCACGCGCGGGCATCGGCGAACACATTGTCGGCGTAGCGATCTTCGTGTTGTGTCGGCGCGCGATCGGCGCGTGCGTACGACCCGAGAAAGATCACTTTCGGGCTGAACCGGCGCAGACCCAACAATGCGTCCGACATGCGCTCGTCGAGAGCGTGCCCATCGGCGTCAATGACGAAGCGATAGCGCCCGAATTCGTCACCGATTGGGCGCGACTGAATCAGACTCAGGTTCACGCCGCGAGTGGCGAATTGCTCGAGCATTTCAAGCAGGCCGCCCGAGCGGTCATCCGGCAACTCAACAATCAGGCTGGTTTTGTCGTGACCGGTCGGTGCGGGGAGGTCAGTGGTTTTGCTGACGAGCACGAATCGCGTCTGCGCGTTCGGATTGTCGCCGACGTTTTCGGCCAACACCTCGAGGTCGTAGTGCTCGGTGATGCCGGGAGGTGCGATGGCGGCATCAGCCGTGTGCGCCGCGAGCAAGTCAGCAGCAGCGGCCACGTTGCTCGGGCTCGGAATGTGCCCGTGGTGCGGCACGGATTTCTCGAGCCAGGTTCGGCACTGCGCATAGGCAACGGGATGCGCGTTGACAACAGTGACATCTGCGAGCGCGGTTCCACGGCGCGCGACCAGGTCGAAGCGCACCGGCACAAGGTATTCGCCAATAATTCGCAGATCAGGGATATTGGCGAGCGCATCTTGCGTCGCTGTCACGCCGCCCTCGACCGAGTTTTCGATGGCGATCATGGCCGCGACGGATTCGCCCGACACCACGTCGGCGAGAGCCTCACCGACGTTATTGACCGCACGCCACGTCGCGCCGACGGCCTGCGGAACCTGCTTGAGCGCAGCTTCCGTGAAAGTACCGGCGGGGCCGAGGTAGCTATACGAATTCACCATTCCACAAAGACTATCGGCGGTGGCAAACTGTCGGGCATGACTACGCGTGCCGGCACACCGGCGACTTCCGCCGACCTGATTGATGTTGATGCGCTGATTGCCGCGTACTACGACCTCGTCCCCGACGTCACTGTGCCCGAGCAGAAGGTTGCATTCGGCACATCCGGTCACCGTGGGTCGTCGTTCAACGCCGCCTTCAACGAGACTCACATTCTTGCCATCACGCAGGCGATCTGTGAGTACCGCGCCCGGCAGGGCATCGCGGGCCCCCTCTACATCGGCATCGACACGCACGGACTCTCGCGTCCGGCCCAGACGACGGCCCTCGAGGTGCTCGTCGCCAACGGCGTGAATGTGCTGATGGATGCGCGAGACGGCTACACGCCCACCCCCGCGATTTCGCACGCAATCTTGGCGTACAACAGCGCGGGCCACAGCGACCACGCCGACGGCATCGTTGTGACCCCCAGCCACAACCCGCCCGCAGATGGCGGATTCAAGTACAACCCGCCGCACGGTGGTCCGGCCGACTCGGATGCAACGAACTGGATCGCCGACCGCGCCAACGAGATCATCTCGGGTGGGCTGGTCGACGTGCGGCGGGCGGATCCTGCCCTGGGCGGCGTGGGTGAATACGACTACCTTGAGGCGTATGTGAGCGACCTGCGCAACGTAATTGACATGGGCGCGATTGCGCGAGCCGGTGTGCGAATTGGTGCGGACCCGATGGGTGGCGCATCCGTCGCCTATTGGTCTGAAATTGCTCGCGCGTATGGGCTCGACCTCACCGTGATCAACGATCGAGTGGACCCAGCATGGTCGTTCATGACGCTCGACTGGG
>CAZYYL010000120.1:0-4066 GCA_964651425.1 uncultured Microbacteriaceae bacterium
ATCGCGGCCTCTTCGCCCTTGTCTTCTTTCGACCCGGGCAGCCCGGCGCGATCGAGACCCTGCTGCTCATCGTCGAGCGTGAGCACACCGAAACCGACGGGCTTGCCGGTGGAGAGCGTGACCTGAAGTAGACCGCTCGTGGCCGCATCCGAGACGTACTCAAAGTGCGGCGTGCCACCACGGATGATGACGCCGAGGGCGACCGTCGCGTCGGCACCGTTCTCGAGCGCAACCTGGCACGCGAGGGGCAGCTCGAACGAACCGGCGACGCGGACGAGTGTATGGGCGGCTCCGGCGGCATCGAGCGCCCGTTGTGCACCCGCGATCAAACCGTTCGAGATCTCGTCGTGCCAGGTTCCAGCCACGATAACGACATTCATGCCGGTTCCGTCGACCGAAAGGGATGAAGTGGGAGAACCGTGACCGGCCATTAGTTGTTTACCGCCTTTGTGGGACTGTGGGCTTCGAGAACGGGCAAGATGTTTGGGAGTTGGTGTCCCATGCGATCACGCTTGGCGTCGAGATAGCCGACGTTGTGATCCCCGAGCCCGACGACCAGCGGGACGAGCCCGTCAATCGCGATTCCGTGCTGTGTGAGCTGACGCTTCTTCTCCGGATTGTTCGAGAGCAGACGCACCGACTCAATGCCGATGTCTTCGAGCATGCGCGCAGCCGCCGTGTAGTCACGGGCATCCGCCGGGAAGCCAAGCGCGAGGTTGGCGTCAAGCGTGTCGAGGCCGTCTTCCTGAAGACGATAGGCCTTGAACTTGTTGACGAGCCCGATACCGCGTCCTTCGTGACCGCGCATGTACAAGACGACTCCACCGTCACGCGCTATGGTGCGGAGCGCTTCGTCAAGCTGCGGGCCGCATTCACATTTGAGTGAGCCGAGGGCCTCGCCGGTCAGGCACTCGGAGTGAACGCGCACAAGTGCGCCGTTCTTTCCAGGCTTGCCCGAGATGATGGCGACGTGATCGGCGCCCGTGAGGCGGTCTCGGTAGCCACGGAACGTGAGTGGGCCGTACTCGGTTGGCACGGTCGTCTCGACCTCGAACTTCACGCGGTTCTGGTTGAGCTCTTCGGCTTCGGGCCGATCAATGCCGTGCTCGGCAATCCACTCCATGAGAGCAGCCACTGTTGTGACGGGGAGCCCGGCGTTGCGACCGAGGGTGACGAGTCCGGGCATCCGCATCATTTCGCCGCTGTCTTCAACGATTTCAGCGATGACGGCCGCGGGACGCAATCCGGCGAGACGCATGAGGTCAATCGCGGCCTCGGTGTGCCCCTGACGTTCGCTAAGTCCGCCGTCCATCGCCCGCAATGGCAGGATGTGGCCGGGGCGGATGAGGTCGTGAGTGTTCGACGCCGGGTTGGCGAGCACGTTGAGCGTGCGGGCCCGGTCGGAGGCGCTGATACCGGTCGTAGTGCCTTCGCGCGCATCAACTGAGATTGTGTACGCCGTGACACGAGTGTCTTCGTTGTGCTCGACCATGATCGGCAGGTTGAGTTCGTCGGCGATGTCACGCGAGACGGGTGCGCACAGCAGGCCCGATGAGTGACGGATGATCCAGCCAACCCACTCGGCTGTGGCGAGTTCCGCCGCCATGATGGCGTCGCCCTCGTTCTCGCGACCCTCGTCGTCGGCGACGAGCACGGGCTTGCCGGCACGCAGCGCGTCGAGCACCTCAGGAATGGGTGTCAGGGTGATTTTGGTGTCGCTCATGAGCGAGCTCCTTTGTCTTGTGAAGTGTGAAAAGCAAGCATGCGTTCGACGTGCCGCGCGACGATGTCGGTCTCGACGTTGACTCGGTCGCCGGATACGCGCTCGCCCAGCGTCGTTGCGACGAGCGTCTCGGGAATGAGTGACACCTCGCACCACTGATCGGCTTCGCTGGGTGCGCTGATGTCGCTGACCGTGAGCGAAACGCCATCGATACAGATGGAGCCCTTATCGACGACCAGTGGCGCAAGTTCGTTGGTCAGTGCGAATCGGATGACTCGCCACTGGTCGCCCGGACGCACATCGATGACCGTTGCGGTGCCGTCAACGTGACCCTGCACAATGTGTCCGCCGAGGCGATCGCCTGCCTTGGCCGCACGTTCGAGGTTGATGCGCGTTCCGGGTGTTGCGTCGGCGAGCGTGCTCATGTCGAGGGTCTGAGCCATGACGTCGGCGGTAAACGTGTCTTTCGTCTGCTCGACCACGGTGAGGCACACGCCGCTGACGGCAATCGAGTCACCGTGCTGAGCGTCGGTCAGGGTCTTGGCACCGCGAATCGTAAATCGCGCGCCGTCGCCCGACGGATCGATGCGCACGATCTCGCCGGTTTCTTCGATGAGTCCGGTGAACATCAGCAGGCCTCCTTTTGTTTGGTTTCGGGCTGTGTATCGGTAGGCCGAGCAGTGACAAGCAGGTCGTCACCGAGATGTTCGACACTGTCGATGACGAGGTCAATGCGGTCAGCGAGCGTGCCCACGCCTAAATCGGTCAGCGCAAGTTTCTTGCCGCCGAGAAGCACGGGCGACAGGTAAATGTAAAAGCGGTCGGCGAGTCCGGCTTCGATGAACGCGCTGGCAAGTGTGGGCCCGCCTTCGACATACAGCGAGTGGATGCCTCCCTGGCGCAGCTCGCTGAGGGCCTTCGGCAGGTCTCGTGTGCGCAGGTAAATCGCGTCGCGCGGGTGCTGTGCAAGTTGCTCGCCCCTCACCGCGCGTTCCCCGATCACGACGGGGATTGGCTGGTGATCGATTAGCTCGCCAGCTCGCGTGCGTGCCGTCAGCGACGGGTTGTCCGCAAGAACCGTGCTCGTGCCCACGGCAATCGCATCGTGCGCAGCACGCTGCTCGTGTACTCGGGCACGGGCATCCTCGCCAGAAATCCACTGACTTGTGCCGTCGTTCGCGGCCGCACGTCCGTCGAGGCTGGACGCCCACTTCACGGACACCACGGGGCGACCGAGTTCGGCGCTGCGGTACCAGTCGGAGACGACCGCCATGACCTCGTCGTCGCACACTCCACCGATGACTTCGATACCGGCGGCGCGCAGTTTCGCACCACCTCCACCTTGGACATCGCCGGGGTCGGTCAAACCATAGACCACGCGGGCCGCACCGGCCTTGATGAGCGCGTCAGCGCACGGTCCCGTGCGGCCCGTGTGGTTACAGGGCTCGAGGCTGACGACGAATGTTGCGCCGCGCGCCTGCGCCGGGTCAAGTTGTGACAGAGCGTCAATCTCGGCGTGGGGCGTTCCTGAGCCGCGGTGCCAGCCTTCGGCGATGATCGCGCCGTGCGCATCCAGCACCACACAGCCCACTCGCGGATTCGCGTCGTGAGCCGGTCCGTTCAGCGACAGCTCGACGGCGCGGCGCATCGCGGGCATGTACGCCGCCGCTTCGTAATTCGTCATGAGTGTCGTCCGTTTCGTGTGGGGCCATCTGGCCTGCCAAGCACGTTCTCCGGGACGACGAATTGCGCGCACGTAGCGCGAACACATCACACGAGTTACCTCGTGACGCGCTACCTCTCATCCGGACTTTAACCGTCGGTCCCGGAATTCCACCGGCTCGGCCTGTGAGACGTCACCCGGATGGGTGGGCCTCAAGGTTCGCGGACTTTTACCGCCGGTTCAGACTTACACTGACCCCGGAGCGCGTTGCTCTATTAGTAGCAAGCATACGCCCGCAAATATTCCCGGCGTATCTGCGAAGTCAAAGAATTCGCCAAGAACGAATGGGCGCCCTAAGCCCGGTGCAGGAGCCCCATACGGTCATACACACGCGACACGGTGTCATTTGCGACGACGGATGCGCGATCCGCGGCAGCCCCGAGAATGCGGTCGAGCTCGGCCGGGTCGGCGAGCAACTCGTGAGTGCGTGCAGCGATGGGCGCGAAACTTGCCGTGACTTGCTCGGCAAGGTCCTTCTTGAGGGCGCCGTACCCACCGCCGGCGTACTCGTTGACGAGCGCATCCACTGACCGGCCCGACAAGACCGAGAAGATCGTGAGCAGGTTCGCGAGACCGGGCTTGTTGTCACGGTCGAAGCGAACTTCGCCGTCGGCATCCGT
>CAZYYL010000121.1:0-4016 GCA_964651425.1 uncultured Microbacteriaceae bacterium
GCAGAGGCGTGAACCACGGGCTAAATCGACGTCGTACCCCGGCTTCTGTGATACCTAGAGCGGTTCGGCGACGACGTCGGTGCGCTTCACATTGAACGCGTACACCTGCGCCGGCGTGGCAAACAGGTCGTAGATGAGTCCGATGCCGGCGAGACCCCAGGTGAACAACCAGACCAAGCCCCGAAAATAATGACGAAGGTAGAAGTGGTTGAGTCCGGCGATGCCGAGCAGTGCGAAAAACAAGAACACATACGTGGCGCCAGTCGACTTTTGAACGCCGTTGGGTACGCGGACCATTCGATAGGACTGTTCCGAGCGGAGAACGGGCGCGGGTTCCGGAATCGACGCGGTTGCCGGCGCGGGCTCTAGCGCGGGCGCATCCGGATCAAAAATGGGGTCGTTCTTGGACATACCCTTGACACTATTCTTGGGTCATGACATTTTTCGCCGCCGTTCGCCACGGTTACGCAAAGTACGCCACTTTTTCGGGTCGCGCTCGACGCTCCGAGTTCTGGTGGTGGACGCTTTTCGAGTACCTGACCCGTGGCATTCTCGGCACGATCTACTCGATGGTCATGTTGTCGATGCTGGCACCAGCCATGGTCGACGGAATCTCCGATGACGCCGCCGTGAACATCGTCATGGGAGCCATTTTCAACCCCGCTTACTTCGTTTTGCTCGCATGGTCGCTGTCGATCATGCTGCCCTCAATTGCTGTGGGCGTTCGACGCCTGCACGACACCGGCCGTTCCGGTTGGTTCTACCTGTTGTTCTTCATCCCCGCCGTGGGAACGATTCTGATGATTGTCTTCACTGTGCAGGACTCGGAAGCCAAGAAGAACGCCTGGGGCGAAGTTCCTGCTGCGAAATAACGCTGTGCAGCCCCACCCCGCACGTCGAAACTCTCCCGCATGACATCGGTCAATCCCATAACCGAAGTGACGCCAGTTGACGCCTGGCGCCTTCTGGCGACGGCGCGCATCGGACGCATCGCGAGTGCTCGCGACGGTCAACCAGACATCTTCCCGGTGAATTACGTCGTCTTCGACGATGCGGTGTACTTTCGCACGGCAGCCGAGTCACGGCTTCGAATCGAATGCGATGAGCGCGCTGTGGCGTTTGAGTCCGCATGGCAGATGCCTGACAGCGCGTGGAGTGTGGTCATCCTCGGCCACCTTCGCACGTTGACGGAGTCGGGCGACCGCGAGATTCTCGACCAACTGCCGATTCTCGACTTCGCGCCCGAGCGACCATACGTGTGGATGCGCGTCGTCGCCGACACCGTGCGCGGTCGTCAATACCGACTCACCGAATCGTCATGACCCCGCGAGTAACCGCGTGACCACCCGTGTCACCGTGCGCGTGAAACCAGGGAGCACGAAAGGGCCGCTCGTCGAAGTCGCAGAGGGCGGGCTCGTCGTCTATGTGCGTGAAAAGGCCATTGACGGCGGCGCGAATTCGGGTGTGGAGAAAGCACTCGCCGCCCACTTTGGCGTGGCACCGTCGAGGGTACGAATCGCGCGCGGGCACGCATCCCGCATCAAACAGGTCGAGATCGAGGACTAGTCATGCGCGGCAACGACGTCAGCGAGAAACGCACTGACGTCTTCAATCTCTTCCATCGAGATACCGTGACCCACGTTTGAGTAGAGCTTCATTTCGAGGTTCGCGTGCTCGGGCAACCATCGGCGCGTGAAACTAATCAGCTCTTCGCCCACAACGGGGTCATGGGGGTCGCGACCCCAGAACACGGGCACGTTCGCGGCGGCGAGCGCCGCATCCCTCTCGACATTGCCGACTGAGTCATCGGGCACCGCGAAACTCGCGAGAATCACGGCCGCGTCGAACCGCTCAGGTGCATGTCGAAGCAACTGGATGCTCATCGCACCACCCTGCGAGAAGCCGAGCAGCGTCACGCTCGAGATTCCGCCGACCTCGCGGTCAAGCTCATCGAGCCACGCGAGCACGACCTCAGCCGATGCGTTGACGTCATTGACGTCGCGCTTCAACGAATTCGTCGCCGGGTCGAACTCGAGCGGGAACCACGAGTAGCCGCCACCGGCCGGGAGTAACCCGCGCACGGATGCCACGACGTACTCCTTCGGCAGGAAGTCGGCGAGACCGAAAAGGTCGAGTTCGTGCGAGCCGTAACCGTGCAGCATGACGAGGAGCGGTCGCGGGGCATCCGCTGAATCAGACAACGCGTGTGCAACCTGATCGCGCGGCACAGACCATCTCACCGCCGAGTCATCGACGGCGGGCAGTCCGGACGCGTGAGCCATGATGCGAAGCCGAGTGGTCTAGCTGACGCCGAGCAAGTCGATCACGAAGATCAACGTCTTGCCCGAGAGCGAGTGTCCGCCGCCTGCCGGGCCGTATGCCTTGTGGGGCGGGCAGATGAGCATGCGGCGTCCGCCGACCTTCATGCCGGGGATGCCTTCTTGCCAGCCCGAGATGAGAGCCTGCAGTGGGAAGTTGATGGACTCGCCGCGGTTCCACGAGGCGTCGAACTCTTCACCGGTTTCATATTCAACACCGACGTAGTGCACGTCCACGGTCGCGCCGGGCGTTGCCTCGGCGCCGGATCCTTCAACGATGTCGACGATCTTGAGCTCGGCGGGTGCCGGCTCCATGGGCGCGTCGATTTCGGGCTTCGTCAAGTTGTGTTCACTCATGGGTCAATCCAATCACGAACACGCTTTACCGTCGGTTCGGCGTTTCCATTATGCGAGAGTGGATGTGTGACCGCACGCTCCGCATCCGCCTCGCCCGCCGCCGCTCAACTAGCGAAGCAACAGGGCCACCTCGGACTCGCTCAAGGCACCGCGCTCTACGTCGCGTCGGTGCTCGGTAGCGGCATTCTCGTGTTGCCCGGACTTTCGGCTGCCAAGGCTGGGCCCGCATCCATCTTGAGCGTCGCGCTCATGGTCGTGCTCACGATTCCGGTGGCGGCCACGTTTGCCTCGCTCGCCTCCCGCTACCCCGACTCGGGCGGAGTCGCGAGTTACGTGCGCAAGAGCCTCGGCCAGACGTTCGCCCGCATGACGGGCTACTGGTTCTACTTCGGCGTCTCGACCGGCCTGCCCATTGTCTCGGTGATGGGCGCCGAGTACATCGTCGCCGTGCTCGGACTCCCTCGCGCCGCGATGCTCCCGATTGTGCTCGTCTTGTACTTCACGCCGCTTGCACTCAATCTGTTCGGCGTGCGCACGGCCGGGTGGGTACAGCTCGTACTCACCGCGCTGATGATGATTGTGGTCATCCTCGTCGCATCGATCGGCGCGCCCGCGGTCAACGCGGCGAATTTCACACCGTTCATGCCTCACGGCTTTGTCGGTGTAGGACAGGCAATGCTCCTTCTGATGTGGGCGTTTGCCGGCTGGGAAGTCGGAACGCACATCGCAGCGGAGTTCAAGAATCCCCGCCGGATCATCCCCGTCGCCACCGCACTCGCGGTTGCGCTGACCGGCGGTGCCTACCTGATTACGCAGTGGGTGACCATCGGTGTGCTCGGCGACCACGCCGGTGCAGGGAGCGTGCCGCTGCTGACGCTCGTCAACTCTGTCTCCCCCGGGCTCGGCGGCACCGTGATCGCCGTCATTGCCGGAGTCATGAGTTTCGGCGTCGTGAACGCGTACTTCGCCGGTGCCGGCAAACTCGGTGCCGCTTTAGGCCGCGACGGCGACCTGCCGAAGTTCCTCGCGAAGGGGTCGGAACCCGACGCGGTTCCGCGTCGAAGCCTTTTGTTGATGTTCGTCATCTCGAGCGGGTCACTCACCGTCATGACCTTCAACGATTTCCGACTCGACATCATCCTGTCAATGCAAATCAGCAACATGGTCTGTGTGTACGTGGTCGGGATGATCGCCGCCACGCGCATCTTCGAGCGCTGGTCTCGACCATGGTGGGTGGCCGTGATCGCCGTACCGCTCGTTGCGGTGTTGCTCGTGTTCGCCGGCGCGAATTTGTTGTTCCCACTCGCGGGCGTGATTGCCGCCGTGATTGTCGGGCTCGTC
>CAZYYL010000122.1:0-4005 GCA_964651425.1 uncultured Microbacteriaceae bacterium
GCCCCACGACGTTTACTACACCGCGGAGTTCATCGACGGACCCCTCGCGGGTGACGCCGAAGACCGCGTGATGGTTCACGGCAAACACGACGAACGCGTCAGCATGATGGCCCTCGTTGATGGTCTCGAGTCGATTTTCCGTTACAACGCCATTGAGACCCGCGAAATTCAGGGCAAGCTGCACGTCAAGTACAGTTTCGACGCGGGTATCAGCGACCCGATCGAATCGGAAGACGAAAACGAGTAATCGTTTCGCACTGACTTCATGCAAATGGCCCGGACGTTGCGTCCGGGCCATTTGTCTTTATTGGGGTGAGTAACGGGGCTTGAACCCGCGACCCCCTGGACCACAACCAGGTGCTCTACCAACTGAGCTATACCCACCATGTTTCCGCCAACACGCGAACAACGAACACAACTCTATTACACGAGGTCGGGGTACTTTTCGCTTACCCGCGCGGAGGCCTTCTGCGCATCCTCGGTCGAAACTTCACCGGCGTTGTCGAGCAAGCTCGCGCGGTAGTAGTCAAGTTCGCGAATGGATTCAAGGATGTCGTCGAGCGCCCGATGGCCATTGCGTTTCGCGGGTGCATTGAAGTACACGCGTGGCTGCCAACGGCGAGCAAGTTCTTTGATGGTCGACACGTCAATGGTTCGGTAGTGAAGTCGCGCCTCGAGTTGTGGCATGTAGCGCACCAAGAATGCGCGGTCCGTTCCGACCGAGTTTCCGGCAAGCGGTGGCTTTGTGCCCTCGGGAACCAGCCCGTCAAGGTAATCGAGCACCTTGGCCTGCGCTTCTTCGACCGAGACGCCACCATCGATCTCGGTGATGAGACCCGAGTTGGTGTGCATCTCGCGCACGAAATCACCCATGTGGTCGAGCGCCGCCTGGTGCGGCTTGATGACCAACTGGAAGCCCGGGTGCAGGGGAGTCAGTTGGGAATCGGTGACGATGACGGCAATCTCGACGAGCTCGTCGATTTCCATATCGAGCCCGGTCATCTCGCAGTCAATCCAGACCATCAGGTCGTTATTCGGCATGCGGGCAAGTTTAGTTGTGAGGGTGCGACAGACATTGTTTGACGAATCTTGTACAAGCGCGGTCGAGGTGTCGGTCATCCGCCCAATAATCTGATTCGAGGTGTTCTGACGGGGGATGATCATGCACGCACTGACTCGACGCTGGGCGGTTGTCGCCGCGCTCGTCGTCGGCGCACTCGTGTCGTCCCCGTTGTCGGCTTCTGGCGTCACGGGCACTCCGACGCCATCCGATAGCACGGCGGTTCCGACAGTGGCTCCGACGGATTCCGTTGCACCGGCCGCCGTCGTGCCACCCGCATCGACCCCCACAAACCCGGCGAATCGCGCATCCAAGATCATCGTCAAATACCGTGACGGTCTCATAACCCCAATGGATGCAAATGGCCGTCCCTACGGTTGGAACAGCGCAATCACCGTTCCGGTTGTCGGCGGCGCCGATCTCGCTGAGGGCATGACAACGTTCGATCTGGAGCAGACGGTCGACATGGCAACGGCCCGAAAAGTTGCCAACGAGCTCGCGCTCAACCCGGCCATCGAATGGGCGGAGCCGGAAGGCTGGCGTCAAATTGTTGCCGACGTTGCTCCCATGGCAGCTACGCCCGTCGACGTCACGGTCAGTGGTACGACCGGCTCCGCAACGAAGACCGGCGCCTTCACGTATTCGAGCACGGCTCCTGCGAACCCTCCGACCGTGTCGTCGCTTGATGTCACGCAGGGCCCCGCCGCGGGTGGCACGCGCGTGACTGTGACCGGTACGAACTTGACCGGAGCAACGAGCGTTACCGTTGGCGGCACCGCGGCAACACTCGGAACCATCACAGCAACAACCGTGGTTTTCACAACGCCCGCGAAAACTGCGGGCACATACAGCGTCTCCGTCACCACGTCGGGTGGCACAGCGACCCTGGCGTCGGCCTACACCTACCTCGCAGCACCAACGTTGCTCGCATCGCCTCTCAGTCAGACCACCGGATCGACGGCGGGCGGTCAAACCGTCACAATCAGTGGCGCAAACCTCGCCGACACGTCGTCGGTCACGTTTGGTGGTTCCGTAGCCACAATTTCATCGGCATCGTCGTCACAGGTCGTGGTCACAACACCGGCGCGCGCGGCCGGCGCAGTCAGCGTCGTCGTGACGACCCCCGGAGGTAGCGTCACCGCCGCCACCCAGTTCACCTATTTCGCGCCGGCAACCGTCTCATCGATTTCTCCGGCGACCGGTGCGACCGGAGGCGGAACATCCGTCACACTCACCGGTACGAACCTACTCAGCACGTCTGCGGTCACGGTCGACGGCGCGAGCGCATCCATCACCTCAAAGACGGCAACGACGGTTGTTTTCACCACGCCAGCTCATGCGGCCGGCACTGTCGACATCGTCGTAACGGGTCCGGCCGGTTCGGTCACCAAGACGAACTCGTTCACGTACGTCATCCTTCCTCCGGCCTTGACGAGCCTCGCGCCGAGCACCGGCTCGACGGCAGGCGGAACGCTCGTCACCTTGTCAGGTTCTCGACTCGGCGACGTGACCACGGTGACCTTCGGTGGCACGATGGCGACCATTCAAAGCCAGACTGCCACGACCATTCAGGTCGTTGCGCCCACGAAAGGTTCCGGTGCAGTCTCGGTCGTGGCAACGGGTCCGGGTGGACCCTCAACGTTGACCAACGCGTTCACCTACTTTGCGCCGCCTTCCATTTCGTCAGCCTCGCCCAGCGCCGTTCCGCTCGCGGGTGGCGTTGTGACAATTACGGGCACCGGGATGACCGGCGCCACAGGCGCCACCGTCGGGGGCACCGCGGGCACTGCGTTTCGTGTGATCAGCGCATCCCAGGTGAGTTTCACCGCTCCGGCAAAGTCCGCGGGGTCGTTTGACATCGTTGTCACGGGGCCGGGCGGGTCGAGCACACTTTCGGGCGGGCTGACCTACCTGGCCGCACCCACGCTTGCCGCGTCTCCGCTCAGTCAGACGGTCGGATCGAGCGCTGGCGGTCAGAGTGTCACGATTACCGGCACAAACTTGGCGCTGACTTCGTCAGTAACTTTCGGTGGCACAGCCGCAACGATTTCGTCACGCTCGGCAACTCAGGTTGTCGTGCAGACTCCCGTCAAGGCCGCGAGCGCCACGGCCGTCGCGCTCGTCGTGACGACACCCGGCGGTGCCGTTACGAAGGCCTCGGCGTTCACGTTCGCCACGCCCGCAACTGTCTCGACAGTTTCCCCGGCGACGGGCGGATCCGGTGGTGGCGCCACCGTCACGCTGACCGGAACGAACCTCCAGTACGCCAGCCTTGTCACTTTTGGCGGCGTCGCCGCGACCGTCGTATCGAAGACGGCGACGTCGGTCGTAGTTCGAACGCCCATGCACGCAGTCGGTGCCGTTGACGTCGTCGTCACCTCGTCCACCGGAACCGTCACTAAAGCCAACGGCTTCACCTATGTGCTCGCTGTGCCGACGTTGGCAACCGCAATCTCGCCCGCAAAGGGCACGATTGATGGTGGGGCATCCGTCACGTTGACCGGATCAAACCTCGGTGACGTTACCCGAGTGACGTTCGGTGGTGTGGATGCGCAAGTCACGTCACAGACCGAAACACGAATCGTCGTGTCGACGCCGGCGCGCGGGACAGCCGGTGCGGTCAGCGTTTTGGCAATCGGCCCTGGTGGAACATCCGCCTCGCGCACATTCACCTATGTTGCCGACCCGGTCATCTCATCGGTGTCTCCGAACGTCGGTCGCCTGACGGGTGGCACGTCCGTCACCATCGCGGGCAAGAGACTCACCGGGACGACGTCGGTGAAACTCGGCACATCACTCACGACAGCCATTGCCGTGTCCTCGGTCAACATCACAAATGTGAGTGACACCGAAATCCGGATTCTCACGCCGGCGGGCACGGCCGGAGCCAAGACGATATTCCTCACGTCAGCGAGTGGCACCACGACCCTCACGAACGGTTTCAC
>CAZYYL010000123.1:0-3999 GCA_964651425.1 uncultured Microbacteriaceae bacterium
CCCTTCTACGAGCCGATCCGCGGCGGGTCGATGACGACCTCGCGGCCCGTGGTGTGCTCAGCTCAAGCGATGCGACGAAGAGCGTGGTGTCGTTCATCCGTCGACCGCCACTGCCGTTGCTCGCACGACCGACGTACCGCCTTCTTTTCGACGCCGCCGTGGTGTCGATTCGACCCGAGTTTCGCCAGATGCTCGGCATGCGAGCGAAACCTCGTTGGCTGATCGTGCCGGCAACGCGAGCGACTCTTCGTCTGTTGCGATGGGCGATTGGGCCGGAGAGTCCGATAGAGGATGCCGCGCTCGAACGCCTCGCTCGCATCGGCGTGATCCCTGCCGATTCGTTGTCCACCCCGGCCGGCGACCGCACCCAGCTCGATTACTAGGTCGCACTGAACCGATACTCCGACACCTGCACGTACTCGTCGCCTGGCTGCAACACGACCGTCGGCAACTCGGGCAACAACGGTGAATCCGGAAAGCGCACGGTCTCGAGACAGATCCCCGACCCCGGTACGAACGGGCCAGTTAAGTGGCAGCCGAGGTAGACCTGCAGGCAGGGCTCGGTCGAGAAGAGCTCAAGCGTGCGTCCGGTCGACGGCGAGTGCAGTCGGGCGACCGGCTGGTTGCGCCAAGCGGGCGAGGTAGCGGCAAGCGCCGACGTGCGGTCGTCAACGAGGTACGTGTGATCGATGCCCGGCCAGGGTACGCCCGTGTCGATAGGCAACGCGGCATCGATGCGTCGCTGCTCTGTGAAATCGAAACCCGCGTCGGGCGCGCCATCGGCGACACGCACTGGCACGAGCACGCCGGTCGGCACGAGCTCGTGAGTCATATCAATTCGATTGCTGCCAGGAATCCACAGCTCGTCATCGACGACCGTGCCTGCACCACCCGACGAGAGGTTCCAATACGCGTGCTGCGTCATCGCGACCGGCGTGGGCGCATCCGTCACCGCTCGCATCTCAACGGTGAGCACGTTCTCGTCGTTGAGCAGGTACGTCGATGTGGCCGTGACAGTTCCCGGATACCCCTCGGTACCCGCCGCGCTGATGTGCATGAAGCGGATGCCCGACCCCCGCTCATCGGCGAACTCTTCGTATGCCCAGTCCTGTCGGTCCCACGCGCCCTCCGGCCCACCGTGCAGGGTGTGCGGCCCGTTGTTGGGCGTCAGCGCGAAGTCGAGTCCCCCGCCGACGAAGTGGGCGTTCGCCGTGCGACCCGCCACACGCCCGATCGTTGCGCCCATGTAGGAGTTCACGTTCTCGATGTAGTCGTCGGGGGTCGCAAACCCGAGCACAACATCGCCGAGAATGCCGTCACGGTCGGGCATCGTCAAGCCGACGAGTCGCGCACCGAACGGGTTTAACGAGAGACGGGCACCCGATGCATTCGTGACATGAAGAAACGAGTGCATCGAATGCCCGCCTAACTGGTTTGTGCTGGCTAGCTTTGGGCCAACTAGCTTCGTGTGAGTGAAGCGCCGGAACGACGACGAGACAGAGCGTCAACCGTCGCAGCGGCCACGAGCACTCCACCGGTGATGAGGAAGTTCGCACCGGCCGGAAGACCGATGAGCCCCAGACCGTTGTCGATGATCGCGATCACGAGAGCACCGATGGCGGCGTAAGCAAGACGCCCGCGACCACCGAAGAGGCTCACGCCACCGACGACCGCCGCAGCGACACCCGAGAGCACGATCGAACGACCAGCGGTCGACTCAATCGAACCGATGCGGCTCGCGTGCAACAGACCCGACACCACGGCGAGCGACGAACAGATGATGAAGGCGTACAGACGAATCTGCGCGACCTTGATACCCGCACGACGAGCTGCTTCGGGGTTGCCACCGACGGCGTAGATGTATCGACCGAATAGCGTGCGGTCGAGTACGAAAGTGCCGACGACGAGAATGACGAGAACGATCGGGATGACAATCGGCACGCCCGAGATCTCGAGCACACTCTGACCGCGGTTGACGCTCAGAAGCCCGACAACGAAACCACCGATGACTGCGAGAGTTGCGACCTTTAGCACGAGCATCGAGAACGGGCGCGTGGGCAGCCCAACCTTGATGCGACGACGACGGTCATAGAGGCTCGTCACGAGCGATCCCGCAACAACGAGAGCGAGCATGACCCATCCAGCCCAGACAGGCATGTTCGAGTTCATGATGGCCTTGAGTTCCGGCTGCTCGAGACGGTAGATACCACCGTCGCCGAGGAGGAGGAGCATGAGACCCTGCAGACCGAGGAACAGACCCAGCGTCACGACGAACGACGGAACGCCGATTCGCGAGACAAAGAAACCAATGAACGTACCGATGACCGCGCCTGCACAGAGTGCGACGACGAGGGCGAGAATCCAGTTCCAGCCGAAGTTGCTGGAGAGAACTTGGAACACGGCCATACCGGTACCCGCCGTGACGCCGGCCGACAGGTCGATCTCAGCGAGAAGCAGAACGAACACAAGTGCGAATGCGAGAACCATGAGCTCTGATGCCTGCACGAAAAGGTTCGCGAGGTTTCCGGTGGTCAAGAAGAACGGGCTCAGACCAGTGAAGAGCGCTGCGAGCACGAACAGGGCGAGAATGGCGGGAAGCATGCCCATCTCGCCACCACGAACGCGCTGGAAGTAAGCGGTGAACTGGTCACGGATGGTGCCTTCGTGACCGGTAGCAATCGGGGTGGTGTACGTCATTGTTATGCAACTCCCTCTGGGGTCTTCGCGCCGGTGATGTACGCAACAACTTCATCGCGCGTGGTCTTCTTCGAGTCGAGGTGGGCAACCATCTGGCCCAGGTACAAGACGCTGATGTTGTCGGCAACTTCGAATACGTCGGCGAGGTTGTGGCTAATGATGACCACGGCGATGCCGCTGTCAGCGAGACGACGAACGAGGTTCAGAACCTGTTCGGTCTGAGCTACGCCGAGGGCAGCGGTGGGCTCGTCGAGGATGACCAACTTGGCATTACGAAGAACCGAACGCGCGATGGCGACCGTCTGACGCTGACCGCCCGAGAGCGATGAGACCTTCTGACGAACCGACTTGACCGTGCGTACAGAGAGCGACTGCAGGGCCTTCTGAGCGGCGAATTCCATGGATGCTTCGTCGAGCGTTCCTACGTTCATCTCTTCGCGACCGAGGAACATGTTCTGCACGATGTCGAGGTTCTCGCAGAGCGCGAGGTCCTGGTAGACGACCTCGATGCCCATCGCCGATGACTGACGAGCCGAGCGGATGTGTACCTCTTCGCCACGGAACGTGACAACGCCACCGTCGTAAGGCTGAACGCCCGACAGACCCTTGATCAGCGTCGACTTACCGGCGCCGTTGTCACCGACGAGAGCGGTGACCTTTCCTTCTTCAACTTTGAAGTTGACGCCCTTGAGCACGTCAACGGGACCGAAACTCTTCGTTACGCCCGAAAGCTCGATGAGAGGGACTCCCACGATTATCTCCCTTGATAATTCCTAACCCGAATGCGGGTGGTACGTGAGACCGGCGGCCACACGTCAAATCTATTGAACGGGTTGTTCGTTTGTATTAGTTGTGGTGAAAGACCTCGCGCCGGCCAATGATTTGACCGGCGCGAGGCCCCTATTCAACTGGTGTTACTTGATGCCAGCTGCAGTACATGCAGCAGCAACGTCGCCGACGCAGAGGTCAGCGGCGGTCACGTCGCCAGCGGTAACGACGTCAATGACGTTGTCCTTGCCGACCTTCGTGGGCGTAACAGCAATGTAAGGAACGCCATCAGCGGTGGTCTTGTCGGTCGAGATGGTCTCGCCCTTCAGGAGCTTGATGATGACATCCGAAGCGGCAGCAGCTTCGAGCGAAGCAGGCTTCCACACGGTGCAGGTCTGCTTGCCGAGGAGAACGTTTCCAAGACCAGCAGGCGAAGCGTCCTGACCCGAAACAGGAACGGTGAGACCGTTCTTGTCGAGGATCGTGATGACGCCAGCAGCGTTGGTGTCGTTGGCAACCCACACAGCGTCAACC
>CAZYYL010000124.1:0-3989 GCA_964651425.1 uncultured Microbacteriaceae bacterium
TTGGCAAAGTTGGCGGGCAGGTCCAGCAGGCGACAACCCTGCTGTCGACGTTCGGTCACTTCTTCGAGAAGCTGTCAGCCGAACTTAACGACTGAATCTGGTCAAGGACTCCCTTGACCCGCGAGAGGTGTCCGAATCAAGCCGTGGCCCTATTGCGGCTAACCAGGTGTCAGTCGGTGCGTCTAGTTTTTGACTGAAATCAAGCGATTTCATCTCGAGCTAGGAGGGGAAAACGTGGGGAACGCACCCGAGCCTCAATCGCGTGTCGAGGAAATTCTTGAATATCGCCTCGATCATAACTTGGCTTCTGATCACTCATTTTGGACCGATGTGAGGATTCTTGTGGCGCTCGAATTAGGTATGTCCTAGCTCGCGAGCTATTTCGCTCGCACCTCGATCACGCGAAACCCTTTGTAGTGGTCGCCCTTCGTCACCTCGTGTGTGTCGGCGACGCGCCGGGATAGCCAGGCGATGAGGTATTCGGGGACGAGGTGCTTCGCCACCACGAGGTACGCCTCGCCGCCGGACACGAGCCGCGACAACCACTTCTCCAACATGGCGTGCAGCTCGGCTTTGCCCACACGAATGGGCGGGTTCGACCAGATTGCGGCAAATCGCACGTCATCAGGTACGTCGTCCGGCTTAGCGGTGTGGATGTTCGTGCACCTCGCCCGCGCAGCGTTCCGCTTCGTCAACTCGAGCGCGCGCTCGTTCACATCAACGGCCCACACTCGCGCCGACGGCGCCTCGATTCCCATCGTCAGCGCAATCGGACCCCAACCGCATCCCAGGTCGAGCAACTCGCCATTCGCCGGAGCCTTAGGCACGATTCGAAGCAGAGCCTCGGTTCCCGCATCCACGTGGTCGGGCGAAAAAATGCCTCCAGCTGTTTCTACGAGGAGGTCGCGTCCAGCAAGGCGAACCGACTTTTCGGTCGCGCGAAAATCACCCGATGGGCTCTCGCTGAAATAGTGCTCGGTCACAAACCCAGACTAGCCAGCGAATTGCGTCACTAAACCGTGCCGAGTCGCCCGCGGCCACTCGCCACAAGGTGACGGCCCTGACAAACGGCGGGCTGAAACGGACACTCATCGAGCACCATGACGGTGTCGGTGAGATGCGCGTCATAGGGCGCCGTGTCACCCGGTACGACGCCAGCGGCTTTCACCGCGTCGAAGAGCGCTTGCCCGCGATCAATGGCGAGCGCTTCGTCTCCGTCGATGGGTTCACCCCAGAGCCATTGCACGATAGCTCCGTCGGCATCGCCGCGGTGAACGTCAAGTGTGTAACCACAGCCGGGCGTGCTGAGCACGTCGACGACTTGGTGTGAAAGTCCGGCCAACTTCACGAATCCTGTCTATCCCAAAAAAGTCCCAATAGGAATCTATCGGATAGTCAGTCAACCTCGAGCCACCGACACTGGGTCGGCGAGGCCGTTATTGGGGTTTAGAGGAGTTCGCGGATTTCGACTTTCAACGCATCCGCGATCGAGTAGACATTGGCCAGCGTGGGCGAGTACCGCGAGTTCTCAATGCGGTTGATCGTCTTGCGGTCGACGCCCGCCTCGCGTGCCAGCTGCTCCTGGGTCAATCCACGGGACTTGCGAAAATCACGAATGCGCGAACCGAACTCTTCGAGTCGTTCGCCGTGTGCTGCGCTACGGGTCAATGCCATTGGGTTGTCCTTGTTTTGTCTCGATCGTGATGCCGTCACCGGAGTGACCACATCAAACATGGGCAAGGTTCCCCGCAAACCTTGTCTCTAGGTTACGACGCAACGGCGAAGAAAAACATTCTGCATTCTCCGAAACCGGGGGATTGCCACTGTGTGACCCACCGTTGGGTTGTTTGTAGTCGAATGATAAGCAGTCGAGTCTGGCAACTCGCCGAATGCTACTGCGTGACGAAACCGAACTGCAGGTTCCACGCACCGTTGGACGACACGACGAGAACGAGCGGGCCATCGGGCAGGTCAACTGTTCCAGTCCACCAGCCGGTTTGAGTGGTGAGCACGTTGGCGGTCGGGTTGCTGCCGGAGAACGTCGTCAGCGAGAAGTCGCCGCTGGTCAACGACTGAACGGTCAATGGTCCGGCGTCGCCGGGGTAGAGAATCACGTCGTTCGACGTGCCACTTCCCAGTTCCATCGATGCTGTCGAGACCGGAGCGAACTCGACGCTCCAGTTGCCCGACGACGTGATGAGAATCGTCGTCGGCGTCGCGCCGATCTGCGAGTTGAGTCCATAGGCGACCGTGCCTTGGTAGTCACCCTGAACATCCACGAGCGTGCTCATGGGCTTGCCGAACTGGTTGTATACCTCGACACGAAAGTCCTGGTCATCCGCACCGTTGTTCGTGACGGTGAGAAGCGCACCCTTGACGCCCTTAGGAACGGCCACGTGCGAGTTGCCCTGACCGCTTGCGGTGAGTGGCGAGAAAGTTCCGTAGAGCGAGTTCGCCCACGCAATAGCGGGGTCGATGGTCGGCGTCGGGCTCGGCGTCGTCGGATTCGGCTTCGGGCTCGTCGAGCCGCTAGCACTCGGGCTCGCAGTCGGAGTCGGAGTCGGAGTCGCGGTCGACGTCGGCGACGGGGTTGGTGTGACAGTCGGCGTCGACGTGGATGATCCGGTCGGCGAGTTCGTCGGCTGAATCGTCGGTTTGTCCGTCGGCGACGGTGCCGGAGCGTTCGTGTTCGCGATGATGATGACGACGGCGACAGCGATGATGGCCAGGACGGCGATGACCGCCACGATAATCCATGCGTTGCGCGCGGTCTTTGATCCGCCTGAATACGATCCGTAGTTCGACATGTCGACTCCTCAAAGGTTTTGCCCAGCCCCCTACTTTACGTGAGGAATAGTTACGCGTCGCGCGCGTTAGCCTTGTCAGGATGACCGACGACCACGAGCCAAGCGCAATCGACCGCATTTTGGCGCGGGCGAAGAATCCGGATTCCGCCGCGAAGGTGTCGGTGTTCTCGAGCGGGAAAAGGGCACTTGCGCTCGACGACGCCGGTGAAACGTCGGGCACGTCCGCAACTCGAAGCGCGAACTCGAGCGAGACATTCGATGGCACGCAGCAGGATCTCGCGGACCGTGCATCCCTTCGCCGTGTTGCCGGACTGTCGACAGAACTCGAGGACGTCACCGAGGTCGAGTATCGCCAGGTGCGACTCGAGAAGGTCGTGCTGATTGGCGTGTACCCGCAGGGCACGCAAGAAGATGCCGAGAATTCGCTTCGGGAACTCGCCGCCCTGTGTGAGACCGCGGGCGCCGAAGTGCTCGACGGTGTTCTGCAGCGCCGACCCAACCCCGACCCGGCCACGTACCTCGGCCGCGGCAAAGTCGAAGACCTACGTGACATCGTCAAGGCGGTCGGTGCCGACACGGTCGTCGCTGACACCGAACTCGCGCCGAGCCAACGCCGCGCGCTCGAAGACGTGATCAAGGTCAAAGTGATCGACCGCACCGCGGTCATCCTCGACATTTTCAGTCAGCACGCCAAGAGTCGTGAGGGCAAGGCCCAGGTCGAACTCGCGCAGCTCGAATACCTCCTTCCGCGTTTGCGTGGTTGGGGTGAGTCGATGAGCCGTCAGGCCGGAGGACAGGTTTCCGGCGGTGCCGGTATGGGTTCGCGCGGCCCGGGTGAGACGAAGATCGAGCTCGACCGTCGCCGCATCAACACGCGCATGGCTCGTCTGCGCAAGCAAATCATCGCGATGAAACCCGCCCGCGACACCAAACGCGCCAACCGTAAGCGCAACGAAGTTCCGTCCGTGGCGATTGCCGGATACACGAATGCCGGCAAGTCGTCGATTCTCAACCGCATCACTCGAGCGGGAGTCCTCGTCGAGAACGCGTTGTTCGCGACGCTGGATGCCACCGTTCGCAAGACCACCGCACCCGACGGACGACCGTTCACGCTCGTCGACACGGTGGGGTTCGTGCGAAACCTCCCGCACCAATTGGTTGAGGCGTTCCGCTCGACGTTGG
>CAZYYL010000125.1:0-3929 GCA_964651425.1 uncultured Microbacteriaceae bacterium
GAGGGCCGAATCCCATGTTGGCGGCCTGCTCGCTGTCTCCGATGACCGTGACCTGCGCAAGTACCGCCGGCGCATAGTGGCGCAGTTCGTATCCGTCGCGTTGGGCAGTGACGACATACGGCATTTCTTCGGTCATGCGCTCATCGTATGCGCGTGAACCTGAAGGTGACAGAGGAATACGCGATGAGAGCGGCAGCGTTCGGTCGTAGCATTGGGCGCGTGCTGAGCATTCACGAATACACCGCGACCGGAACATCGACGCCTGCAGCGACCTCCGCGACACTGGCGAAACTTGCCGCCTCGAAGACGGCATGGTTCTGGCTCGATTTCGTGAGCGCAACTCGCGAGGACCTCGACATCCTCGGCGAACAATTCGGTTTCAGCCCGTTGTCGCTCGACGACGCCTACTCCGGCCGCCAACGGGCCAAGATTGAACATTTCGATGACCATGTGTTCATCAACGCCTACGCGGTCGCGTTCAATTCGGAAGACGGCGAGTTGCAAAGCAACGAGGTTGCGATCTTCCTCACGCGCAATGGGCTAATCACCGTTCGAAGCGACAACGGATTCGATATGTCTCGGGTTGAACAGCGCTGGGCCGAGTCGTCCGACTTGGCAAAGGCTGGTGCATCCCATTTGCTGTGGGGACTTTTGGATCTCATCGTCGACGGGTACTTCGAAGCTGTCGAGGCACTCGACGTCGCGATGGAAGAACTCGAAGAGGCCGTATTCGACGAGGTTCAGTCGGGTCGACTCGTCGTGCAGAGGCGTTCATACGAGTTGCGCAAGTCGCTCGTGGTGTTGCGGCGATTGACGGTGCCGATGCGTGAAGTAATCAATCCGCTCATCCGTCACGATCTTCAACTCATCGACCCCAAGATGGTTCCGTATTTTCAAGACGTCTATGACCACGTGATTCGGGTCGCCGACTGGACCGAGTCGCTGCGCGACCTCGTCACCACTCTGCTCGAGACAAACCTCACGATTCAGGGCAACCGCATGAACCTCATCATGAAGAAGGTGACGAGTTGGGCGGCGATCATCGCGGTACCCACGGCGATCACGGGGTTCTACGGGCAGAACGTGCCGTACCCCGGCTACATGGAACCCTGGGGCGTGTGGGTTTCGGTGGGCGTGACGGTCGTCGCATCCATCGCGCTCTACATCGTCTTCAAATGGCGCAACTGGCTGTAAGAGGTTTTGCCCGCGACGACTAGTCGCTTGTTGGACCGACGGGGCGGTTCGCGAGCATGATCTTGCGACCGAGACGAATGACCGTCTTGCGTGGAACCACGCGGGACGCGAATGCACCCCACCAGTTTGTGCGACCCGAGATAACGAAGGGGTTCGGGCGGCGACGATCGAGTGCGCGCATTGCCTTACGCACGACCTCGGTCGAGGTCTGCATGGGTCCGCCAATCTTGTCGGTACCGGCGCGCTCGAAGAACTCGGTTGCGGTCGGTCCGGGGCACAGCGCAATCGCATGCACGTTGGTGCCTTCGAGTTCACCCCAGAGACCTTCGGTGAACGAGAGCACGAACGCTTTCGTGGCCGCGTACACCGCGAGGTATGAGAGCGACTGAAAAGCGGCCGTGCTCGCCACATTGAGAATGATGCCGTCGTTGCGCTGGATCATCCCGGGCAGAAACGCGCGAGAGAGGTCGACAACCGCACCGACGTTGAGTGCGATTTCGGCGCTCACCGTGTAGGGGTTCTCGTCGGCGACGGATTTGTGAGTACCGAAGCCCGCGTTGTTCACCACGCCGTCGACGCGAAGACCTCGGCGCGTGATCTCCGCAGCCAGCTCAGAACCGGCCCGCCAGGCTTCGAGGTCCCACGGAATCTCAAAAGTCTCGGTTCCGTGCTGGGCGCGAAGTTCATCGGCCAGCGCCGTCAAACGTTCCGCACGACGCGCGACCAAAATCAGTCGCGCACCTCGTGCGGCAAAGGCGCGAGCGAAGTCACTACCCAACCCCGAGCTCGCACCCGTGATCAAAATCAGTTTTCCCGTGTAATCACGCAACATGTTCGCCTCCGAGTGATACGACTAGCAGACCGACCAAATAAGTGGCAACGACGGCAATCGCGCCGAATGCGAGCTGACGGAGTGATGAGCGGAACCAGTTCTTCCGCGTGTACCGTGCGGCGACCCCACCGGCAAGCAGCAGACCGGCCGCGCCGACACCGATTCCCGCCCAGAGTGACTGAAAACCGAGGGCGTACGGGATGAGCGGAATGAACGCACCCGTCGCAAACATTGCAAACGAGCTCACGGCGGCGACCCACGGCGAGGGCTTCGACTGCGGGTCGAGTCCGAGTTCTTGTGTGATGTGGATGCGCGCGGCCTGCTCATCGTCGAGGTGCACTTCATCGGCGGCAGCCATCGCGGTGTTGGGGGACATGCCCATCTTCATGAACATCACCACGAGTTCGTGGCGTTCGCCCTCTGGGTTGCGCTTATGTGCATCCAGTTCAACGGCCAGTTCGGAATCAACCTGTTCGTTCGCGGTCTTGACCGACGCGTACTCGCCGAGCGCCATCGAGAATGCGCCGGCAACGAGTCCGGAGATACCCGTGATGACGATGACCATGGGGGATGCGCCTGCGGCACCAATACCCGCGATCAGCGCGATGTTTGAGACCAGGCCATCCATCGCCCCGAAAACCGCAGCGCGCAGCCAACCCCCGGCGATGTTCGGGTGACTGTGGTCATAGTCGTGCGGGTCGAAGCTCTGCAGACCGGAGAACACTAGAAGGTGTAACCCTCGTCTTCGAGTTCGGCATCCTGAGCTTCTTTGATGACGGTGCCGATTGCGACGGCCATCGAGATGCCCCAGCCGACCCATAGGGCGGCGGTACGCCAGTCGCGCGGGCCCTTGACCGTCGCGCGTACCACGGAGACGCCACCAAAGAGAGCGCCGAGCACGGTGGTATTCAGGATGAACTTACGCATAACCCCAGATTAGTGCCGTTCGCGACAGCCGGCTAAGCGGCAGGACTTGCTGCGACCTGGCCCGTGTGCGTGCGTGCGAACTCCAGCGTCTCGACGAGCATCGCTAGCCGCTCGTTCTCGTTCTTCGCCTTGCGTGTGTTGATCTCAGCAACGATGTGTCCGAGCCAGCCGATTTCGGTCAGGTGCTGCAGGGTCTCGGCAACGGGCTGAATGCCGTAGCCCGGCATGAGATGCTCATCAAAGATGCGCCCGTCGTCACCCGTCGTGGCACCGTCACAGAGGTGCACGTGACGCAGGCGCTCGCCGAATTCGCGGGCGAGTTCGAGCGAATTGTGGCCCGAGAGTGCGGCGTGCGAAAAATCAAGCGTGATGTGGTCGCAGTCGAGTTCGCGCGGGTCTGGCCCTGGTGCGTATGCCTGCACCGAACGACCTCCGACGGCCCACGGGAACATGTTCTCGACCGCAATCTCAACACCCGTGTTCTTGTGGGTCTGACGAACGATGTCGAGGAACTTCTCGGCGTACGTGGACTGCCAGCGAAACGGTGGGTGTACAACCACCGTCGACGCTCCGACAGAGGCCGCGAGCTCTGCGGATTTCTCGAGCTTCAGCTGAGGATCGCGACCCCACACAAAGTGGGTCAGCAGAAGCACGGGGGCATGAACCGAGAGGATGGGCTGGCCGTGTTCTTCGGCGAGCGCGAGTAGCGCATCCGCTGACTGGGTCGTCTTGTCGTTGGTGACCATGACCTCAACGCCGTCGTAACCGGCAGCAGCAGATAGTCGGAACGCGTCGTCTACGGGGAGTGGATACACGCACCCGGCGCTCATTCCGATTTTCATCACGGTGAGAGCCTACGGCGAGAAAGCTGTGAACTTGAGGCACGCGTAGACTTATCGCCATGCCTGAACCAGACATGAAACCACGCAGTCGCGACGTCACCGACGGGATTGAAAAAGCCGCTTCGCGCGGCATG
>CAZYYL010000126.1:0-3925 GCA_964651425.1 uncultured Microbacteriaceae bacterium
TCACTGCGGTGGGCTGAGCCAGGTAGTTGACAATAACCTGCCACGTGGTCGTGGCAACGGTGTCGCCCGAGTCAAGAGCCGAGATGGCCTTGAGGTAGTCCGACCAGTACTCGCTCACGTTTGCGCGCTGGCCCTTGAGCAGGTCAACAGCTGCAGCGAGCTGCGTCTCGTCGAGCGAGTACGGGTTCGTGATGCCGAGTTCCGGCTTGGATGTCATCAGGTAGAGCGCAGCATCCGCAATGTAGATCGGCGAGTCGTAAGCCGAAACCTTGCCCTTATACGGTGACGCTGCGTCGAACACAGCACCCCACGAGTCAGGAGCAGGCGACACAACGTCGCTGTTGTAGGCGAGGAGGTTTGCGCCGTAACCGTGAGGCACGCCGTAGCTCACACCGTCGACCGAGTTCCACTGCTTGTTCTTCAGGAAGTCGTAAACGCCCGCGTAGTTCGGAATGAGGTCGGTGTTGACCGGAGCGACGTCACCGCCGGCGATGAGGCGGAGCGTGGCGTCGCCCGAAGCGGCAACCACGTCGTACTCGCCAGTCTTCATCAGGCTGACGGCTTCGTCAGACGTGGCGTACACCTTGGAGTTGACCTTGCAGCCGGTTGCCTCTTCAAATGGGTGAACCCAGTCGACCGTGGGGTCGTTCGTGCCGTCTTCGACGTAGCCGGGCCACGCGAGGATGTTGACCTGACCTTCATTGGTGCCGAGCTTTTCGAGCATTGCTGCGCCGCCGCCCGTCGAACCGGACGTGCCACATGCGGTCAACGCGATGAGCGATGCCGCGGCGAGAAAACCAAGACCGGTGGCCTTGATGCTTTTCGCTTTCATCATGTGCTTGTTCCTTTCGTTGTGTGCTGTGTGAGTGTGCAAATTAGTGAGCCAGTGTGACAACGTCGTCGGCCGACCACGTCACTGTCGCATTTGATCCGCGCAAGCTTTCGACGTTCGGATTGCTGTCGTTCGAGACGATGACGTTGATGCGCTGTCCTGCATCGAGGTCGACCACCACGCGAGTGTTGCCACCGACGTAAATGGTCTCGACGACGGTTCCGGATGCGCTGCCGGCCCCCTTACCCGAAGCAGCCTTACCCGCGCCGCTCGTGACGCTCATGCGCTCCGGACGAATCGAGTACGCACCGTCGCGTCCGACTACGGCTTTGGCCGTCGCACCGGAGAACACGTTTGCCGTGCCGACGAAGTCAGCGACGAACGAGTTGCTCGGGGTTTCGTAGATCTCGCGCGGGGTGCCGAGCTGAACGATGCGACCCTCACTGAAGACCGCGATGCGGTCACTCAGCGTGAGCGCTTCCTCTTGATCGTGGGTCACGAAGATAAACGTGATGCCGAGGCTGCGCTGAATCTCCTTGAGCTCAACTTGCATTTGTTCGCGCAGCTTGAGGTCGAGAGCGCCGAGCGGCTCATCCAGCAAGAGCACCTTGGGCTGCACGACGGTCGCACGTGCGAGCGCAACACGTTGACGTTGGCCGCCCGAGAGCTGAGACGGCTTGCGGTCGCCAAGACCACCGAGACGCACGGTCTCGAGCGCCGCATCCGCTCGCTCGTTTCGTTCTTTCTTGCCCATGCCGCGCACACGCAGACCGTACGCAACGTTGTCGCGCACGGACATGTGCGGAAAGAGCGCGTAGTCCTGAAAGACGGTGTTCACATCGCGGTCGAACGGGGCCTTGGTCGTCACGTCGTCGCCGAAAAGCTGAATGGTGCCCGAGGTGGGCTTCTCGAAACCGGCGATCAGTCGCAGAACCGTAGTCTTACCCGAACCCGAAGGGCCGAGCATTGAGAAGAACTCACCGGGAGCCACATCGAGGTCAACACCGTCGACAGCGTGAACGGATCCGAACGACTTGGTCAACGCTGACAGTCGAATTGCGGGGGCTGAAGTCACAGCGCAAAACCTCCAGTTGTGATGCGTTGCCATACAACCACATTTTGTGGAGGTCGTTCAGCCCCGAATGGAATTAAGCCGAGTGGATGCTCACGCCTGGCCAGCGCGTTCGAGCACGAGCTCGCGCACTCGACCCGCGTCGGCAGTTCCGCCCATTGCTTTCATGACCGCGCCAATCACTGCGCCAGCTGCCTGCACCTTGCCCTCGCGAATCTTCTCGAGCACGTCGGGCTGAGCGGCGAGCGCGTCGTCGATGGCAGCGATGAGCGCACCGTCGTCGGAGACGACCGCGAGCCCCTTTGCTGCGACGACCTCACGCGGGCTGCCGTCGCCGGCGATGACGAACTCGAGCACCTGACGAGCGAGACGGTCATTGAGTGCGCCTTCATCGACAAGCTGCTGAAGCTCGGCAATCTGGGCGGCCGTGACGAGCTCGGCGGGTTCCTTTGACTGCTGGTTAGCCAGACGGGCGACCTCGCCGGTCCACCACTTGCGGGCCGCGTGCGGTGCGGCACCGGCGGCCACGGTTTCGGTGATCTCGACGAGCAGACCGGAGTTCACGACATCTTGGAACTCGAGATCGCTGAATCCCCAGTCGGCCTTGAGGCGGCGGCGGCGTTCGGCGGGCTGCTCGGGCAGAGCCGCACGCAGTTCTTCGATGAGTTCGGGTGAGGGCACGACCGGGAGCAGGTCGGGCTCCGGGAAGTAGCGGTAGTCGTCGGCGTCAGACTTTGGGCGGCCGGGTGAAGTCGTGCCGGTGTCTTCGTGCCAGTGACGAGTCTCCTGCGTGATGGTTCCGCCCTCGGCGAGGATGGCCGCTTGACGCTGGATCTCGTAACGCACCGCGCGCTCAACACTGCGTAGCGAGTTGACGTTCTTCGTCTCGGTGCGCGTGCCGAGCTTTTCTTGCCCGTGAGGTCGCAGCGAGACGTTCGCGTCGCAGCGCAGGTTTCCGCGCTCCATACGGGCCTCGGAGATACCGAGCGCGACCACGATGTCGCGAATCGTCGCGACATACGCCTTGGCGAGCTCGGGGGCATCCGCTGCCGCACCGAAGATGGGCTTGGTTACGATTTCGACCAACGGCACACCCGCGCGGTTGTAGTCAACCAGCGAGTAGTCAGCACCCTGGATGCGCCCGGTCGAGCCACCCACGTGCGTCAACTTGCCGGCGTCTTCTTCCATGTGCGCACGTTCGATGGGAATCTCAAACGTGCGTCCGTCGGCAAGCTCAACCTGGACCTGTCCCTCGAAGGCGATTGGTTCGTCGAACTGTGAAATCTGGTAGTTCTTGGGTGTGTCTGGGTAGAAGTAGTTCTTGCGCGCGAAGCTACTGCTCGGCGCAATGCTGCAGCCGAGCGCGAGGCCGAGGCTGATCGAATAGCGCACGGCCTGTTCGTTGACGACCGGGAGCGAGCCCGGAAGACCGAGGCAGGTCGGCGTAATGTTCGTGTTCGGGTCACCACCGAAGAAGTTCGGAGCGGCCGAAAACATCTTGGTCTTGGTCGACAATTCGACGTGCACCTCGAAGCCGAGCACGGGTTCGAACATCTCTAGTGCCTTGTCGAAGTCCATGAGTTTTGCCTTGGCCATTAGCGGGTGCCTCCGGTCAGTACTGGTGCTTTGTCGAGAATCGAACCGCCCCACTTGGCAGTGAGCAACGCTTCGAGCGCGCCACCGACGTTGTAGAGACGAGCGTCTTCGCGTGCCGGTGCGAGGAACTGGATACCGACGGGCAATCCGTCTTCGTCGGCGAGACCGGCAGGCAGGCTGATTCCCGGGATACCGGCGAGGTTCGCGGGGATGGTGGCGATGTCGCCGCGCCACATCGCGAGCGGGTCATCCAGCTGCTCACCGAGTTTCCACGCGGTGGTGGGCGCCGTCGGTGAGGCGAGCACGTCAACGTTGGAGAACGCGGCAGTAAAGTCGCGCTGAACGAGCGTGCGCACCTTCTGCGCACTGCCGTAGTAGGCGTCGTAGTAACCGGCCGACAGCGCGTAGGTGCCGAGGATGATGCG
>CAZYYL010000127.1:0-3909 GCA_964651425.1 uncultured Microbacteriaceae bacterium
GGGTCGCATCCCTCTTGCCGAAGCAACGATTTTCCTCGCCATCAGCCCGAAGTCCAATTCGGCCTACAACGCCATCAACGCGGCGCTTGCCGATGTGCGCGATGGGCGCGGGGGAGTCGTACCGATTCACCTGCGTGACGGGAGTTATCCTGGGGCGAAATCACTCGGACACGGCAAGGGCTACAAGTACGCCCACGATGCGCCGCATGCCATCGCGAGCCAGTCGTACTTGCCGGATTCACTGACCGGCACGGAGTACTACTTGCCCACAGATCGAGGGAACGAATCCGGAATCGGTGAGCGGCTGGAGCGCATCCGACGCATTCTTCGTGGTGAGTAGTTGCCGTTACCTGCGTGCTAGTCTTGTTACGCCTGTTTTGCTCATTCATGCGTGCGGCTGCGCCGAGTGAGTAAGAGATCTGGAACCGCCCTGTAGCCGGGCGCCTGGCAAACACCTCTCATTCTTCGTGCGACATTCGTGCGCACGGTATCTATCTTTGAGAAACCGAAAGGAAATCGTGTCTGACAAAGCACGTACCCGCAGCAAGACCCGCCTGAGTCGCGCGCTCGGCATCCCGCTGACACCGAAGGCAGCCAAGTACCTCGAGAAGCGCCCCTACGCTCCGGGTGAGCACGGCCGCACCAAGCGAAAGGCAGACAGCGACTACGCCGTTCGTCTTCGCGAGAAGCAGCGTCTTCGCGCTCAGTACGGCATTCGCGAGGCTCAGCTTCGTCGCGTGTTCCAGGAAGCTCGTCGCACCGAGGGACTGACGGGTGAAAACTTGGTCGAGTTGCTTGAGATGCGTCTCGACGCACTCGTTCTTCGTTCGGGCTTCGCTCGCACACAGGCTCAGGCGCGTCAGATGGTTGTCCATCGTCACATCACTGTCGATGGTCAGCTCGTTGACCGTCCATCGTTCCGCGTAAAGCCGGGCCAGGTTATCCAGGTCCGCGAGCGCAGTGAAGGCATGGAGCCGTTCCAGGTTGCCGCCGCTGGTGGTCACGTAGATGTCCTCCCGCCCGTACCGGCATACCTCGATGTTGAGCTCGACAAGCTACGCACGACACTCGTGCGTCGCCCAAAGCGCGTCGAAGTTCCCGTGACGTGTGAAGTTCAGCTCGTCGTCGAGTACTACGCCGCGCGCTAGTCTCAGTCGATTCGCTTTCGAAGGCGGTCGCTCGTGCAAACGGGTGGCCGCCTTCGTGTTTTTCCGCCCGTGGGTGTCACCTAGACTTGCTCCTTATGAAGAACTTTCTCCTCATTTCACTCGGTGTTGTTGCTGGTTTCGTTGTCGCTCACGAGATGAGCAAGACGGAATCTGGCAAGGCTTTTCTTGCCAATGTTGACTCGGCTGTCGAAGGCGTAAAGGAAGCCGTCGTTGACGGTTACCGCACGCGCGACGCTGAGATTCGCCAAGGCAAGTAATTCCTCATGCGCACCGCTGAGATCCGCCAGCGCTGGCTCGACTATTTCGCGAAGAACGACCACACGGTGGTTCCATCTGCGTCGTTGGTGAGTGACGACCCCACGTTGCTCTTTACGGTTGCCGGCATGGTTCCATTCATCCCTTACCTTTCCGGACACGTGCCGCCGCCCTTCCCGCGCGCGACGAGCGTTCAGAAGTGCATCCGCACCCTCGACATCGAAGAGGTCGGAAAGACGACGCGCCACGGCACGTTCTTCCAGATGAACGGAAACTTCTCTTTCGGCGATTACTTCAAAGAAGGTGCGATCGGATACGCATGGGAGCTTTTGACGTCGGCTGAGGCCAATGGTGGTCTCGGCTTTGACGAGAAGGACCTCTGGGTTACCGTCTACGAAGACGACGACGAAGCGATTGATCTCTGGACGAAAATTGCGGGATTGCCCGCGGAGCGCATCCAGCGTCGTGGCAAAGAAGACAACTATTGGTCGACGGGACAGCCAGGTCCTGCTGGCCCATGTTCGGAAATCTACTTCGACCGCGGGCCGCAGTACGGCATCGAAGGCGGCCCGGTTGCCGACGAGAACCGTTACATCGAAATCTGGAACCTCGTGTTCATGCAGTACGCGCGTGGTGAAGGCACGAGCAAGACAGAGTTTGAAATTTTGGGGGAACTCCCCAACAAGAACATTGACACGGGCATGGGCCTCGAACGCGTCGCATTTCTCAAGCAAGGCGTCGAGAACCTCTACGAAATCGACCAGGTTCGCCCGGTTCTCGATCGCGCGGCAGATTTGGCGGGTGTGACCTACGGCGCAGATCACGAAAACGATGTCCGTCTTCGCGTCGTCGCCGACCACGTTCGCAGCGCACTCATGCTCATGTCCGACGGCGTTACCACGTCAAACGAAGGCCGTGGATACATCCTCCGGCGCCTTCTACGCCGCTCAGTGCGATCGATGCGTTTGCTCGGCGTCGATGCTCCGACGTTCCCCGAACTCTTTGCTGCCTCACGCGATGCAATGAAAGAGGCCTACCCCGAAGTTGAGCAGGACTTCGGGCGTATTTCTCAAACCGCGCTCGGCGAAGAAGAAACCTTCTTGAAGACCCTTGCGTCGGGGACAACGATTCTCGACACTGCGGTCACCGATACGAAAGCGAAGGGCTCTGCTCGCCTCGCGGGCGACACTGCATTCCTCCTCCACGACACGTTCGGTTTTCCGATTGACCTCACGCTCGAAATGGCGGAAGAGGCCGGTCTCACGGTTGACCGCGTTGCCTTCGATTCACTCATGGCCGAGCAACGTCAGCGTGCCAAGGCCGACGCCAAGTCGAAGAAGTCCGTTCTTGCGGACCTCAGCGTCTATAGCGAAATGCGTGCCAGTGGTGAGACCGTTTTCACGGGATACACCGAACTCGACACCGAAAGCACGGTCTTAGGTCTGCTCAGAGATGGTGTGCCGGTTACCAGCGCTTCCGTGGGGGACACCGTTGAGGTCATCCTGACCGCCACGTCACTCTATGCCGAGTCGGGTGGACAGGAATCGGACGCGGGCCTCATTTCCAGCGCAGGGTTCGAACTGGAAGTTCTCGACGTTCAGAAGCCCATCAAGGGACTCGTGAGTCACACGGCCATCGTTAGGGCGGGAACAATCGCCGTCGGTGATGCCGCCAGCACCCACGTTGATCGCAACTGGCGTCGCGCTGCGGCGCAGGCTCACAGTGCAACGCACCTGATTCACGCCGCACTGCGCGAGACTCTCGGCGGGACGGCTCATCAGAGTGGTTCGTACAACAAAGCCGGGTACATGCGCCTTGACTTCTCCTGGAATGAAGCGCTTTCACCCGCCACTCGCTCGGAAATTGAAGAGATTGCGAACAACGCGATTCTCGCCGACTACGACGTCGTCACTCGTGAAATGGCACTCGACGACGCCAAGGAGCTTGGCGCGATGGCCCTCTTCGGTGAGAAGTACGGCGACGTCGTTCGAATGGTCGACATCGGCGGCCCGTGGTCGCGCGAACTCTGTGCGGGTACGCACGTGTCGCGAAGCTCACAGGTCGGTCTCGTCTCGGTGGTCAGCGAAGCGTCAGTCGGATCATCCAATCGCCGCATTGAAGCACTTGTTGGGCATGATGCGTTCAAGAGCCTCGTGGTGGAGCGCACGATCGTGGCTGAACTCAGTGCGTCACTCAAGGCGCCGCGCGATCAGGTCACATCTCGTATCGCGGACATCGTGGCTAACTTGAAGACGGCAGAACGTAAGGTCGCGGAATTCGAGGCGCGTCTCATCCGTGAACAAGTGCCCGCGCTTCTGGAACTCGCTTCCAACAAGGGCAACGTCTCGGTCATTATCTCGAGTGTCGTCGGCGTCAACACGAGTGACGATCTCCGCGGTCTTGTCACGGCAGTTCGCGACAAGGTTCAAGGGCAGCCATTCGTGATTGCCCTCGGAGCTGTCGTCGACGGCAAGCCCAGTGTCAT
>CAZYYL010000128.1:0-3888 GCA_964651425.1 uncultured Microbacteriaceae bacterium
GTGGCGGCAACGTTCATCGCGGGCCGCGCAACGCACAACGCGCTCTAGCCAGCGCGAACCTGTCTCGGGTCAAATACGGCTCCATGATCTTCAGCAACGGCGAAGACCGACAAGACGAATGCGACCATGCCCACGACCAAGGTGGTTCCAAAAAGCGCAGGCGCGAGTGCATACCAACCGGATGATTTTCCAGTATGGTTTCCCCTATGAAGAAAACACTTTCTCGCGGCCTCGCTGCCGCCAGCACCCTTGCCCTTGGTGCGGCTTTCGTTATCGGAACCGCATCTACAGCCCAGGCCGTTGAGACCTGGACGATTACGAGTCTCAGCATCACTGATGTTGTCGCTCAGGACGTCAACGACACCGCTGGTGACGACGGCGGCTTCCTTGCGCCTACGCAGGAAGGCATCCTCCTGAACAACGACAACAGTGGTTACCTGTTTGACCTGACCGACCTCGCGCCGATTGCGGCTACCGACTCTGGCTACGACGACAGCGACATCAGCCAGGTCAGCGACCTCAAGGCAAACGTTGCCTACGAACTGCACGTTGGAAACACCACTAGCAACCTGCTTGACGAAATGGTAGAGCTCGACCAACAGGGCAACCTGACGACGAACGTCATCACGATCGCACCCGCCATTGACCTGTCGTCTGACTCGTGGTTCCTCATGAGCGGCTTCGGTTACATCGCTCTGTGGGACTACGCGAACGGCGACCTTTACACCATCGCTCCGGATGGAACGTCGACGCAGGTCTCACTTGCAACCAACGTTGAGTCCGACTTCACCCCTGCACCGCAAAGCGGCGACAGCGAAGGTTCGAGCTACTTCATGGCTGCTGGTGTCGCGCAGTTCGACGGAACCGACTACTGGTTCACCGGTTTCGACGTTGACGGTAGCATCTCCGAATACAACATCACGGGTGGCAACATCACCAACGTTCTCGCGGTTGACGACAACACGGGGCCCGATGCTGACACGTTCAACATCTCGACCTGCTCGAACAAGTGGTACGCACACGGTGAAGACGGCGCTCCCTCCTTCTTCGGTGCAGACACGACCGGAATGAGCGAGCCTGCCGTTGTTGGCGATGGCGTCTTCTCGTCGGCCGGTACGTGCGCTTCGACGCCGGACCCCGAGCTTCCGAACACCGGTGTTGACGCAGGTGCGGGTGTCGCATTCGCTGCACTGCTCGCCGGTCTCGGTGCGGTTGCGTTCATCGTTCGTCGCCGTCTGGTTGCGAGCAAGTAACACTCGTTAGCAAACGAAGTGAGGGTCGGGATGAAAATCCCGGCCCTCACTTCGTTGTGGCTTAGCCTGTGAGTGTCGCTCGATTGAGTGCATTCATTTCATCTGGAGAATTTCATGCCGGCGAAATATGACTACAGACCCCACGAACGCGTGAAAGAACGTAACGCGGAAGGCCCGGTGATCACGCATGCGCACAAGCCGCACAAGACGCCTTTCGCCAAACGCATGCACAAGTTCAACCAGACGGTTGGTCTTCGAATCACGCAGTCCGTCGGCACGATGTGGGCCGCCTATGCTTTCATGGCTTTAACGCTGGTGAGTTTGCCCGCTGCTCTGATGAGCGGTAACGCAATCATCATCGTCGCGTGGATCGCGCAGACTTTCTTGCAATTGGTCTTGTTGCCGGTGATCATCGTGGGGCAGAACATCCAGGCGAAGGCAGCGGATGCGCGCTCGCTCGCCACGTATAAAGACGCCGGCGCCATCTTGGACGAATCATCGCGCATTCAGGAACACCTCGCTGCGCAAGACGCGGCGATTAGTCACATCTTGGACCAGGTGTTGCGGCTCGAGAAGCGGCTCGCGGCCGACGTTGAGGAATTGTCGCCTCAGGCGCCCAAGTAGCGTCGGGCACATTCAGCGAAATAGGTTGTCATACCGCCTGTGCTCAGGAATGAGGAAGTCACGCTCTTGCCCGTGGTGCGTTTCGGCAACTGAATCAATTTCACTAAACTACAGGCATGAAAATGAATTCAAGTCGGGGTTTCGCCGCCCTCGGCATTCTCTTGGTCACGAGTTCTTTAACGATTGGAAGCGCCTCGAGTGCGCAGGCTGTGGAGACGTGGACCATTACGTCGCTCACACTCGACAACGTCGTCACGACCGATGTCAATGACTATTCAGGTGACGATGGTGGGTTTATCGCTCCGATGAAAAAGAAAGTCGTGTACAACGCAGACGGCGCAGGCTACACCTATGACCTCGCCAATTTTGACCCCATTGCAGGCAACGATGCCGCATACGACAATCCCAACATCAGCTTCGCCAGTGACCTCAAGTCCAACATCGCGTATGAGGTCGTCGCTGGCACAGTATCTTCTGGCGTTCTCGACCGAATTGTGTCGCTAGATCAAGACGGGAATGAAGATCAGACCATCCTTCTTTCCCAGACAATCGACCTCAACTCGAACTCCTGGTTCTTAATGAGTGGGTTCGGATATCTCGCGCTCTGGGATTACTCGAACGGGTTCTTCTACACGATCGACCCCGACGGTACAGTCAATGCCGTCGACATGTCGACCAATTTGCAAGGCTTCTACGACGTCGTGCCGAACAGTAATCACGGTGAAACATCGGACTACTTCATGGCCGGTGGAGTAGTGCAATTCGACGGAACCGACTACTGGTACACGGGTCTCGACCAGAACCAGAGCATCTCGGAATTCAACATCACAGGTACCTCGTACCAAAATGTGCTTCTCATCAACACGGATTCGGCGGGTGACTCCGACACATTCACGGTGTCGACATGTTCCAACAAGCTCTACATGCACACGGAAGACGATATGGCCGGTACATCGTTCTTCGGGCAAGCTCTCAACGGTGCCGCGGAGTTTGTGGTCGTCGCTGACGCGACATTTTCTTCCGCAGGGGACTGCACCATTGCCGATCCGCCGGCCAGCTCAGAACTACCCGCGACTGGCGTGAACGCGGGCCTGGGACTTGCTCTTGCCGGAATCCTGGGCGGTCTCGGGGTCGCCGCGGTCTTTATCCGACGCCGTGCGGTCGCGGGTAAGTAACGCGGGTTAGCTCACGATTGAGGGCCGGGACGAACTTCCCGGCCCTCAATCGTTTAAGCGTGTCGGCTTAGCCCACGCGATTTGCTGCACGCACTCCGACAACCGCGGCGACGATGATGCACGCAATCATCGTGAGTGCACCCGCCGCGAGGATCGTGAGTGACGCGGGCAAGGGGAGCGGTATGAATCCTGCGACGCCGACGATGATCATTGCGAATCCACCCGTGGTCAGGGCACGGCGGGCGCGCACGTGGCACGCGAGCCATGCATCCTCACTCTTCATCGTCGACGGGAAGCGGATGCCGATGAACCAGTTGCGCTTGATGCGCCCCGTCGCCACGGCTTGTGCGGTCCAGGAGATGGCGTTGCCCGAGAGGATGGGGAGCACGATGATGAGGGTGCGGACGAGCGTGTCGGAAATCATGGGGACAGGTTACTTTGCGAGTTCGGGGATGTCCCCGCGCACGCGCTCAAACGCTGTCGCGTTTGAGCAACCTGAATTGCGCGTGGGCCCAGGGAATCTTCGATTGCGCAATCCCGACAAAATGAAAAGCCCGCCGTTAAGGCGGGCCTTTCATTTTGGAGGGGATGACGGGAATCGAACCCGCGTAATCAGTTTGGAAGACTGAGGCTCTACCATTGAGCTACATCCCCGTGGACTCCACCGGTTTGTCGGTGGGCACTCGACCTATCTTATACATAGTAGAGTGGTACACGGTCATTTCGCCTCGGCGAATACCGGCCTTGCGAAGTTGTCTTCCATGAAGAACTGTCTGCAGGACCGGGGCGTAGCTCAGCTTGGCTAGAGCGCCCGCTTTGGGAGCGGGAGGTCGCAG
>CAZYYL010000129.1:0-3772 GCA_964651425.1 uncultured Microbacteriaceae bacterium
CATCACGTTCCGCACGGCGGTCGCGCAAGCCGAACTCGAAGACAAAGAGATGCCCGGCGCCTACCACCAGGTGTTGTTCGCGAAGTCCGACGGCAGCGGGGATGTGGAGATTCTCACGTCGCGCCCCGAACTCCTGCCTGCGTGTGTGGCCCTGGTCGCGCATCCTGACGATGACCGCTACAAGACCCTGTTCGGCTCGACTGTGCGTTCACCGTTGTTCGACGTCGAAGTGCCGGTTGTTGCCCACCACCTCGCTCAGCCCGATAAGGGCACCGGCATCGCGATGATTTGTACGTTCGGTGACGTGACCGACGTGATTTGGTGGCGCGAGCTGTCGCTGCCCACCCGTGCCGTCATCGGTTTCGATGGTCGATTCATCACGGATGCACCCGACGCGATTACGTCTGACTCCGGTCTCGCCGCCTACGCTGAGCTCGCGGGCAAGACTCCGTTCACAGCACAGAAAACCGTGGTGGAACTTCTTCAGGCGTCTGGTCGAATGATTGGTGACCCGAAGCCGATCATGCACCCGGTGAAGTTCTTCGAAAAGGGTGACAAGCCCCTCGAAATCGTCTCAACGCGCCAGTGGTACGTCGTCAACAGTGCGAAGAGGGAAGACTTGCGCGACCGCCTTATCGCGCACGGAAACGAGCTGGTCTGGCACCCCGACTTCATGCGCGTGCGCTACGAGAACTGGGTGAACGGCCTCAACGGCGACTGGCTGATTTCACGCCAGCGATTCTTCGGTGTACCGATTCCGGTCTGGTATCCGCTCGACGGAGACGGCAACCCCGTCTTTGACAAGCCCATCACCGCGACGCGAGAACAGTTGCCCGTCGACCCATCGACCGACGTGCCGACCGGATATAGCGAAGATCAGCGCGGAAAGCCAGGTGGCTTCCAAGGTGAAGTCGACGTCATGGACACCTGGGCGACCTCGTCGCTTACGCCGCAGCTCGCCGGTGGTTGGGAGCGGGATGCCGAACTGTGGTCGCTCGTATGGCCGTTCGACCTGCGCCCGCAGGGTCAAGACATCATCCGCACGTGGCTCTTCTCGACCATGCTGCGGGCCACTCTCGAGTCGAATGAGAAGCCGTGGCGTCACGCTGCTCTCTCCGGGTTCATCGTCGACCCCGACCGCAAGAAGATGTCGAAGTCCAAGGGCAACGTCGTTACTCCTGCCGACATGCTGGAACAGCACGGTTCGGATGCCGTGCGCTACTGGGCTGCCTCGAGCCGTTTGGGAACCGACGCCGCATTCGACCCGCAGAATCCCACCCAGATCAAGATCGGCCGTCGTCTCGCCATCAAGGTGCTCAACGCGTCGAAATTCATCCTCGGCTTTGACGCTCCAGCCGGCGATCTTCGCGCGGCAATCACGAACCCGCTCGACTTGTCGATGCTCGCCACCCTGCGTTCGGTCGTCGCCGAAGCGACCACGAGCTACGAGAACTACGACCACGCACGTGCGCTCGAAGTTGCCGAGTCGTTCTTCTGGACGTTCACCGATGACTACCTCGAGCTCGTCAAAGAGCGCGCGTACAACAGCGAGCACCCGCAGCAAGCCTCAGCCGCAGCTGCCCTGCGCCTTGCGCTTACCGTGCTTTTGCGCCTGTTTGCGCCGGTGATTCCTTTCGCGACCGACGAAACCTGGTCATGGTTCAACGAGGGCTCGATTCACCGCAGCCCGTGGCCGAGCGTGGATGAGTTGCCGGCCGAGGGCGATGCGGGTGTCCTGGTTGCCGCATCCGCTGCGCTCATTGGTATTCGTCGCGCAAAGACGGACGCCAAGGCGTCACAAAAGACAGAGGTACTCAACGCGGTAATCGCCGCACCCGCCGACCAACTCCCGCAGCTCGACGCAGCCGCAGACGACCTCGCTGCCGTCGGAAGGATTGCGGGCTTGTCGTTCACCGGAGGCGACGAAATCGGCGTGGTGTCGATTGAACTCGCATCGCTCGACGAGTAACCGGTTCGACTCATGGGCATCATTGTTCGTCGCTTGAACGACAACGACTTCTTCGAGTGGAAGCCGCTGTTTCAGCAATATGCCCAGTTCTACGGTTCGCCGGTTGACGACGCTCGCGCGCTCGGCGTCTGGGGAATGCTCACCGATCCCGCGCAGAACATGTTCGCGTTCGTGGCCGAGCAGTCGATTGTCGCCGAAATGACAAACCTTCAAGGTTTGGTCGAGACTCGTGAATCTGTGCACCTCATCGGTTTCGTGCACTTCTGCGCTGTTCCCCGCGCGTTACAGAATGACGTGCAGATGCAAATTCAAGACCACTACGTCGACCCAGTCGTGCGCCGAAAAGGCATTGCCCGCGCTCTGCTCGAGGCGGTGAAACTGGATGCACGCGCCCGCGGTGCCGCAAACGTCGCGTGGGCCGTCGCCAACGACAATCGCGTTGCCCGAGGCATGTCGGATCACCTAGGCCGTCAAACCGACTGGGTGGTCTTCGAAATGGACGTCAACTAATGCAGCTCGGCACGCGGTGGACTTTTGCACAAACTCCCCCATCACGTCTCACGCAGCCGATGCTCGATGCCATCGCCGAGGTTGAGACCGAGATTAACTCGCTCAACGTCGACGCCTCGGCCTGGCGCTGGACGCTGACCTACCTCGAAGGTCGTCCAATCTGCGAACTCGACGACGGCACGCTTGTTGAGTTAAACGCTGATGGTTCGGTGTCAATCACCGAACCATCAAAGTGACGACCCGACAAAGAACGGGCCTGTTGGGTCTTACGCTGACTTCTCGCGCAACTCCGGCGCCGCCGTCGGACGCGTGATCAGCGTCGGGGCCGCGTTCGCGATTACCGCGTCTCGCGTGACGATGACCTTTTCGATGTGATCGGTCGACGGCACCTCGAACATTATTGGGCCGAGCACCTCTTCCATGATCGCGCGCAACCCGCGTGCACCCGTCTGGCGGGCAACAGCGAGTTCGGCAATGGAGTCGAGCGCATCCGCTTCGAAATCAAGCTTCACACCGTCGAGCTCGAACATGCGCTGGTACTGCTTGATGAGCGCGTTCTTTGGCCCGATGAGAATGTCGATGAGCGCCGTCTTGTCGAGCGGCGAGACAGAGGTCACGACAGGCAGGCGCCCGATGAATTCGGGGATGAGCCCAAACTTGTGCAGGTCTTCGGGGAGGACCTCGGCGAACAAGTCGCGCGTCTCGTCTTTCGATGCGAGCGGAGCGCCAAAGCCGATGCCACGTTTGCCCACACGCTGCGAAATGATTTCCTCGAGTCCGGCAAAGGCGCCCGCAACGATGAACAGCACATTTGTCGTGTCGATCTGGATAAATTCCTGGTGCGGGTGCTTGCGGCCACCCTGCGGCGGAACCGAAGCAACCGTGCCTTCGAGAATCTTCAGCAGGGCCTGCTGAACGCCTTCACCGGATACGTCGCGCGTGATACTCGGATTCTCTGCCTTGCGCGCAATCTTGTCGACCTCGTCGATGTAGATAATGCCCGTCTCGGCGCGCTTCACGTCAAAGTCGGCCGCTTGCAGCAACTTGAGCAATATGTTCTCGACGTCTTCACCGACGTAGCCCGCCTCGGTGATCGCCGTCGCGTCAGCAACGGCAAACGGCACGTTGAGTCGGCGAGCAAGAGTTTGTGCGAGGTAGGTCTTGCCACAACCGGTCGGGCCGATGAGCAGGATGTTGCTCTTGGCGATCTCGACCTCTTCGGCCTTCTGCTCGGCCGTCTGCAGCGTGCCGTGCGCACGCACACGCTTGTAGTGGTTGTAGACGGCGACCGAG
>CAZYYL010000130.1:0-3771 GCA_964651425.1 uncultured Microbacteriaceae bacterium
CGGATTCGAGAATAGTCGCGCCGTCAAGAACGTAGACATCAATTGAACCGATGAGCACGTGGTAACTGCGCTGCTCGCCGAGCCAGGAAAAGTAGTCGTCGAAGTTGTTGATGCCGTTCTGGTAATCGTGATTGCCTGTGGCGGGATAAAACGTAGTGGCCGAGATGTACGGCTGATAGAAATCGCCGACGAGCGCCTGATACCCCGCATCCGAGTAGACGTTGTCGCCCACCGTGACGACAGCCGCCGGATTCATTCCCGCAACGACGTCAGCGACGGCTCGTTCGTTAATGTCCCCCGAGCCGAAGTCACCGACGACAGCAATCGTCGTCGCTAAAGAGTCAGGGGTCGGGATGGCCGTGCTCGACGGACTCGAGGTGGTGCTCGTTGTGGCGGACGAGGCGTCCGGGGTTGCCGTCGTCACGGGGCCACACGCGGCAAGCGCACTGACTGAAAGCCCGACCGCGCCGGTGCCAAGGACGCGCGCCAGACCACTACGCATGTTCACGAAGCACCTCGCGCAATTCGGGCCAGGACGCAGCGAATCCGGGATGCAGCTCCCGGGCATCCACTTCGTCAATGCCAACCCATTCGACGGCAATGCTCTCACCATCGTTGATCGCAGGTTCGAACTTCTCCAACGCTTCGACGATGACTGTCGTGTAGGTCCATTCGCCATCGACAACAGGAAAGCTCACGACGAATTCGCGCAGGACCGTAACTCCCGACTCCGGCACGCCGGCCTCTTCGTGCGCTTCTCGAAGGGCACCTGCCGCAGCCGACTCGCCCTGTCGTCGAGCACCGCCCGGTATCCCCCACGTGCCACCGTTGTGACTCCACGCGGCACGATGTTGAAGCAAGACTCCACGCTCTCGATGCCAAACGAGCACACCGGCCGCGCCGAACGCGCCCCAATACTTCTTGCCGGACTCGTCGTAGACCCACGCATCTCCAGGGTCACGCAAATGAGCCGGAGGCAGAGGCGGTGGCACGGGGTTGTCGGCCGACCATCCCTTTCCTGCCCACTCCTCCGGCACGCGAGTCATTACTTGCGCGCCCGCTTTTCACGCACACGCATGTTGACGTTGACCGGAGTTCCTTCGAAGCCAAATACCTCGCGAAGTCGGCGCTGAATGAATCGGCGATAACCGGGGTCGAGGAATCCGGTCGTAAAAAGCACGAACGTCGGCGGGCGCGTCGAGGCCTGTGTGCCGAACAGAATTCGTGGCTGCTTGCCACCACGAACGGGGTGCGGATGCGCCGCCGTGAGTTCCGCCAAGAACGCGTTGAACTTTCCGGTGGGAACGCGAGTGTCCCACGAGTCGAGCGCGAGTTCGAGCGCCGGCACGAGCTTCTCCAAGTGGCGTCCGGTGCGGGCGGAGATATTCACTCGTGGAGCCCACGCAACGTGCGCCAAGTCTTGTTCAATTTCGCGCTCGAGGTAGCGGCGACGGTCGTCGTCGAGCAGGTCCCACTTATTGAACGCCAACACAAGTGCGCGACCAGATTCGAGAACGAGATCGATAATGCGAACATCCTGCTCGCTGATTGTTTCTGACACGTCGAGAACGACGACGGCGACTTCCGCCTTCTCGAGAGCGGCGCTCGTGCGAAGAGTCGCGTAAAAATCGGCACCGTGCTGAAGGTGAACGCGTCGGCGAATACCCGCGGTGTCGACGAAACGCCAGACCTTGCCGCCGATCTCGACCTGCTCATCAACCGGGTCACGCGTGGTGCCCGACATCTCATTGACGACGACTCGCTCTTCACCAGCGGCCTTGTTCAAGAGACTCGACTTGCCCACATTTGGTCGACCGATGATCGCAACGCGACGCGGACCGCCGATCTCCTGCTTGGCCACAGCCGAAACCTCCGGCAAATTGGTCACGACCAGGTCGAGAAGGTCGGCTACACCGCGACCGTGGAGGGCCGACACGGGGTATGGCTCACCGAGACCGAGTGACCACAGTGCAGCGGCGTTTGGTTCCTGGCGCGAGTCATCGACCTTGTTGGCAACCAAGTAGACCGGAATCTTCGTCTTGCGAAGTAGACGCACGACATGCTCGTCGGTCGCCGTCGCTCCCACGTTGGCATCGACAACGAAGAGCACCGCATCCGCGAGGTCAATGGCAACCTCAGCCTGGGCCGCAACGGACGCGTTGATCCCCTTTGCATCGGGTTCCCAACCTCCGGTGTCGACGAGCGTGAAGTTCCGTTCGTTCCACTCCGACTTGTACGAGACACGGTCGCGCGTGACGCCCGGGGTGTCTTCGACGACGGCTTCGCGGCGGCCGAGAATGCGGTTGACGAGTGCTGACTTACCAACGTTCGGGCGACCAACGACCGCCAGAACTGGCAGCGCAGGCAGGTAAGTGATCTCGTCGGGGTTCTCCGTGACGGTCTCGAGAATGTCGAAGTCATCGTCGTCGAGGTCATACTCTTCGAGGCTCGCGCGCAACGCGGTCGCTCTAGCGAGAGCGACGTCGTCATCGAGTTCGCCGAGCGTCTCTGTCAGCTGTTCGAGCTCACCGGGTTCTTCAACTATGTCGTCATCAAAGTTCTGTTCGTCGGTCATTGCGAGCCGCCTGTTCTGATCAGGCCGACAATTTCGGCGATGGTTTCGTCATACGACAAATTGGTGGAATCGACCGTCGTTACACCGTCGGCGGCGACCATGAACTCCGAAACTTTGGCGTCTGCGCTGTCGCGCGCAGTGAGGGCCGCGGCTGTGTCATCAGACGATTCAGCGGATGCGCTCATCGGCAGTTCGGCGGCTCTTCGAGCAGCTCGAGCCTCAGGCGACGCGGTCAACAGGATGCGCACCTGAGCGTTCGGCGCAACAACTGTCGTGATGTCTCGCCCTTCAACGATGATCCCGGGCTCGGACGCGGTGCGAATGATCGCGTGGAACGCGGCGTTCACGTGCGCACGAACTGCGGGGATGCGCGCGACGGTGCTGACGGCGTTCGTCACGTTGGCCTCGCGGATCGCATCCGTGACATCGTTGCCTCCGACGGAGAACGTCACCGCATCGGGATTCGTGCCACACGCGTAGTCGAACGAATCGAGCGACGCGACAATGCTCGATTCGCTTGTCAGGTCGGCGCCCGATTGCAAGACATGCCACGTCACCGCTCGGTAAGCGGCACCGGTGTCGAGGTAGGCGAAGCCGAGCGCACGCGCAGCGGCCTTGCTCACGCTTGACTTACCGCTACCCGCAGGGCCGTCGATGGCGACAACGAATTCGCTCATCGTGCCACCCGCCAGCCACGCTCTTCGAGATCGGTCACAAGTCGGTCGACCGATTCCGGTACGACGCTAAACTCGACGGTTCCCATCTGGGCGCCCGGCGCGTGTTCCAGACTGAGGTCTTCGAGGTTGATGCCCAGTTCGCCAATTTCGGCAAGAAGGTTGGCGAGCTGGCCTGGGCGGTCGTCAATCAAGACGGTCACGCTCGAGTACGTGCGATTCTGTCCGTGCTTGCCGGGAAGTCGCGAGACGCCCTCGTTTCCGCGAGACATGGTCTGGGCGAGCGTCGAACGTGAGCCAGCAATGTCGAGATCTTCGAGCGAAGCAATTACGGCTCCGAGGTCGGAGTGCACGCTGCGCAACACATCGACGACGGCCTCGTGATTGGCACCGAGAATCTGAACCCACAAGTCGGGCGAGCTCGCCGCGATACGTGTCACATCGCGCACACCCTGACCCGCAATGCGCACCTGAGCGTCGGTCGCTTGCGTGAGTTGCGCCGCCATCAAGGTGGAGACAATC
>CAZYYL010000131.1:0-3763 GCA_964651425.1 uncultured Microbacteriaceae bacterium
CCTTGTAGGGGAGGAAGCGGTCGCGGACGAAACGGTCAGCAAGGTTCGCTGCGGCAACGATGGCGCCGTCCGTGATCTGCACCTTGTGGTGCGCCTCGTAGCGGTCGCGCAAACCCTTGAGGATGTTGATGGTGTGCGGGAGGTTCGGTTCGTTGACCTGAATCGGCTGGAAGCGGCGCTCGAGCGCGGCATCCTTCTCAAAGTGCTTGCGGTATTCATCGAGCGTGGTCGCACCGATGGTCTGAAGTTCACCACGAGCGAGGAGTGGTTTCAGGATGCTCGCCGCGTCGATCGCGCCTTCAGCGGCACCTGCGCCGACGAGTGCGTGAATCTCGTCGATGAAGACGATGATGTCGCCGCGCGTGCGGATCTCTTTCGTGACCTTCTTCAGGCGCTCTTCAAAGTCACCGCGGTAACGGCTACCGGCGATGAGGCTTCCGAGGTCGAGTGTGTAGAGCTGCTTGTCTTTGAGCGTCTCGGGAACGTGACCCGACACGATGGCCTGAGCGAGTCCTTCGACGACAGCGGTCTTACCAACACCGGGTTCACCGATGAGCACGGGGTTGTTCTTCGAGCGGCGCGAGAGAATCTGCATGACGCGTTCGATTTCCTTCTCGCGACCGATGACCGGGTCGAGCTTTCCTTCGCGAGCGGCCTGAGTGAGGTTGCGACCGAACTGGTCGAGAACCTGCGAGCCTTGGCCCGCTGACTGCGAGTCTTCCTTCACGCCGGCAGAAACCTGCTCCTTGCCCTGGTAGCCAGAGAGGAGCTGGATGACCTGCTGACGAACGCGGTTGAGATCCGCTCCGAGCTTCACGAGTACCTGCGCGGCAACGCCTTCGCCCTCGCGGATGAGGCCGAGCAGGATGTGCTCGGTACCGATGTAGTTGTGACCCAGCTGCAGTGCCTCGCGCAGGGAGAGCTCGAGCACCTTCTTGGCACGCGGGGTGAACGGGATGTGTCCGGTCGGCTGCTGCTGACCCTGGCCGATGATGTCTTGCACCTGCTCGCGCACGGCGTCGAGCGAAATGCTGAGCGCTTCGAGTGCCTTGGCGGCAACGCCTTCGCCTTCGTGAATCAGGCCGAGCAGAATGTGCTCGGTGCCGATGTAATTGTGATTGAGCATCTTGGCTTCTTCTTGTGCCAAGACCACGACGCGGCGAGCGCGATCGGTAAATCTCTCAAACATGGGCGTTCTCCTTTTGTTGCTCGTGGCGGGTACAGATGACCGCCACCATTTGAGAGTAACGAGCGAGTCTGGTGAAAAGTCCCATGTTCGCCGACGGCGTGAGGGAACAAATCGCCTGATGACCGGGTTACGGTGAAGCGTGAGCATCGTCCGACCTCGTGAAGTTCCCCTCGGTGGACTGCGCGCCATGACCGTTCGACGCACTCTGCCAAACCGCGAGCGCATCACCATCGGCGCGTGGTGTTTTCTCGACCACTTCGGCCCCGACCGCGTGAGCGATACCGGCGGGATGTCTGTCGCCCCCCACCCGCACACGGGCTTGCAAACCGTGTCGTGGTTGTTTGGCGGGGAGGTCGAGCATCGCGACAGCGTGGGATCGCACCAACTCGTCGAGCCGGGGCAACTGAACATGATGACCGCGGGTGCGGGCATCCAGCACAGTGAAGTGTCGACCGCACGTGCCGAATGGCTTCATGGCGTGCAACTGTGGGTGGCGTTACCGGATGCGCACCGCTTCGATTCCCCGTTCTTCGAGCACGTCCTTCCACCGCGCGTGCAGGTCGGCGACTCAACCGTCACCGTCTTCGTCGGGGAACTCGCGGGAGTTGCGTCGAATGCGACCGTTTTCTCGCCGCTTGTGGGTGCCGAAATCCTGATGCCGGCCGGAGCCCGCCTCGCACTCGACGTGAGCCCGGGGTTCGAGCACGGGGTGCTCGTCGACCATGGGCAGCTCGAGGTCAACGGCGAGCGCGCAGCAGCGGCGGACTTGATTTACGTCGCGCCGGGCGCATCCGCTCTCGAATTAATCGCGGGTGAAGAACCCATTCGGGCCGTCTTGCTTGGTGGCGAACCGTTCGACGAACAACTCGTGATGTGGTGGAACTTCATTGGTCGTACGCATGACGAGGTCGTCGCGTTTCGAGATGCGTGGCAGCACGAGGTCATCGACGGCGGCAGCGACGATGGGCAATTCGGGCACGTTCACTTCGATGGTCCGTCGATACCCGCGCCGGAGATGCCTAAAGTCCAACTTCGACCCCGCGGACAGGGGAAATACCGAGAAAAGTGACCGGCGCGGGTCAAAAATGACGGCGCAACCGACTTCAGTGGCGGAATGATGGTGAGTGATTACCGTTGTCGTCGCGAGGACCCCCTCTCATGATTGTGTTCAGCACCGGACTGCATGTCGTCATCGGCTTGGGCAACGTGGGTCGGCCCGTTGCCGAACAGCTCGTCGCCGAGGGTGCCGACGTCGTCGTGCTGACTCGCAAGAATGTTTCACTGCCGGTCGATGGTGCGAAGCACGTCGTGGGCGACCTCTACAAGCTGCGCGACCTGTGGAAGAAAATCCCCCGGGCGAGCGTCATTTATAACTGCGCGAATCCGCCCTACCACCACTGGTCTCGCGAATGGCCACACCTCACTCGTGCGGTGAATGCGTTCGCACAGTCGACCGGGGCAGTCCTCGCCACAGTGTCGAATCTGTACGGATACGGTGCCGCCGTTTCTCCGCTCACCGAGTCACTCCCCCTGCGTGGCACCTTCCGCAACGCGCGCGCTCGCATTCTCTCGTGGGAAGAAACGCGCGAACTTGATCGCAAGGGCTTGTTGCGCGCGACCGAGGTGCGCGCTGCCGACTACATCTGCACGGGCGACCAGAGCCGCATGGGTGATCGAGTTGTACCGCGCGTGCTTGCCGGCAAGTCGGTGCAATTGCTCGGCAAGGTTGACACTCCGCACTCGTGGGCATTCCCCGCAGACGTCGCTCGTTCGCTCATCACCGTCGCGAATGACGAGCGTGGTTGGGGTCGCGCGTGGCACGTACCCTCGAACCCGCCACGCACCCAGGCCGAGGTTGTCAATGACATCGCGGATGTGGCAGGGGTCCGTCACGTAAAAGTGACGACAGTTTCGGACGGCGCGCGCCGGCTCGCCGAGCTATCGAACCCAGTCATACGCGAGCTACGCGATACGGACTACCAGTTCGCAAAACCATTCATCGTTGACTCGACCGCGATGACGAGCACGTTCGGCGTGCAGCCGACGCCTTGGACCGACGGTCTTGGCGAACTCGTCGCCAAGTACGGGCGCTCGTCAAAATAAGCTCGACTTATGAGTGAGTCACCCGAGTTTCCTGAGTCCGTTGAACGCTTTCGAGCGGGGCTCCGTGCCTGTGGCGCATCCGGCGACCCAATCAAGCTTGACGAAAACGCACACACGGCTGCCGCCGCCGCAGAGGGCCTAGGAATCACTCGAGGCCAGATCGCAAACTCACTCGTCTTTCTTTCCGATGGTAAGCCCGTGCTCGTGATGTCGAGCGGTGGCCACCGCGTCGACACGAACAAGGTGTCCGCCGCGTTTGGCGGTGCCGAGATCACGAAAGCTAATGCTGACGACGTGCGCGCCGCCACCGGGTATGTCATCGGCGGAGTGAGTCCGGTCGGGCTCGCGACTGAGTTGCCGACCCTCGTCGACACCTATCTCGAACAGTTCGACACGGTGTGGTCAGCAGGCGGACATCCATCGTGGGTCTACCAGACGACCTACGCCGAGCTCGTGCGCATTACGGGTGGC